>DGGP01000103.1 GCA_002392265.1 Firmicutes bacterium UBA3871
AGGTGCTCTACCAACTGAGCTAATCACGCATATTCAATTGAGCCAATCGGCACAATAAGTAATATAACATTGGACAAGGGTTTTGTCAACAAGAAAAAACAACTTTTTTATAAATTTGCCCGAAATAATCCGAATTCGGAGTCGGAAACAAAAAACATACAGCCCATAGTCAACGTCACGGCTAAATTCCAAATAATCCAATTCCAAATAATCCAAATAAACGAGTAGAAAGATTACAGCCTTCACCCTCCGCAACAACCCCTCACGAACTTTTGAAAACATTTGAAAAATCAAAGATTCTATGGTAAAATAAACTATCTATATGTATAGGGGGAAAGCAACTACCGACTATGAATGACAGCTGGTTTCAAGAAATACAAGAAATACTGACAACCTACCCGGACACACCTTTCGTTTTAGTGGGCGCGGTAGCGTTGATTTTTGTGTTGTGGCTAATCCTCCGAAGCGCAAAACTCTGGTACTGGAAAGTAAACGACCACAGCGAAACGCTGGAGCATATCAGCGAAACGCTTGATGAAATCCGATCAGAGCTCTGCGGAGCCGCCGAGGAAGCAGCGAAAAATAGGTCCCAGACGCCACCACAGCCACAGCCTCAGACTCCCGCCCAGCCGACAGTACTGGTTCAGTCGGGCAGTGCCACAGTGCTGGTGCAGCAGCCGGTCACGCAGACCGCGCAGGCAGAGCAAGCCGCACAAGCCGCGCAGTACGCGCCGCAGCAGGCTTACAGCTCGGAGCAAGCTTCCCTGCAGCCGCAGCAGGCCGCAGAAGTACAGGCCGCAAAGCCGATTGCAGATGTGATGCCGGAACAAAACAGACAGGACACCGAATTCCGCCCATTGAAATACATGACGCGGGATTGTAACAGAGATAAAACGGGAAAGGTTTACACCCGAGAGGAGATAGAGGCAAGTATAAAGGCCTGATTCCCTGATTAAAGGATTTATTGAAGGAGACAGCAAATGTATTGCAACAAGTGTGGTAGAGCAGCCAGAAACGGAGATATATTCTGCAGCAACTGCGGCAACAGATTGCCAATAGAAGCAGATTTAAGCATACCTCAGGTTCAAAGCACATACTCACCGGTGATGCCGCCGGGATATGAGCAGACCGTTTATGTGCAGAATCCGCAGCCTCCGCAGGAGCCGCCAAAACCGACAAAGTTCATACCTGAGTTCGAACCTGAACCGAAAGAGCAGATGCAGCCGCATACCGAGCCGGAGCCACAGAAGCCAAAAGAAAGCGAGTTCACCTGGAATGTCGAAGATTTCAAGCGCACTCCAAAGACCAACGACGAATATGAGGTCGACTGGAAAAAGCTACAAATTTACGAAAAGCACGAGGATGGCCGCAAGACTCCGGTAATTGAACGCAAAGAGGAAATAAAGCCGCTCACCGAAGCCGACATAAACAGAGACATGCAGCGCACCGCAGCGGCAAAAGGCTCTGCGAAAATCGAGAAGTTCTACACGTTCAACCAAAAACTCGACGAATACCAGAAGCTTCTCGACAGCGAATACGAGCGAGTAAACCGTGGCAGACAGGCCGCTGCCACACCTGCGGCCGCTGCAAAGGTTGATGAAATACAAAAGGCGATAAAGGAAGGCACCGAAATCGATTGGGACGCAATTTCTTCCAGAATCGATGTAGAGAGCATGGCAGCAATTCACAGCAAGCCGGAGCAGGAGCCAGTCGCATCACAGGAGCCGCAGACGCCGCAAAAGCAGCCTGCAGCCGCAGCGCAGCAAGAGCAAGAACAAGAGCAGCCGCGCCCGATGGCCACAACAGAAGAACGCTTCACGGGCTTCTTTGAGGCGATAAAGAGCGGTGAGCCGGCAGTCCCTGAGGAGCCTGACGAAGAGGCGCCAAAGGAGGAAACAGGATCAATCTTCGATCCCGTTCAGCATTTAAAGGATGCTGAGGCTGAAAGAAAATCCATCGAAGCTCAAAAGGATGAAAAGTCCGAAGCGATGAACGCCGTCATGGATAACGAAAGCCTGATGAAGAGGTTCGATACAAAGGAGCTCGAAAAGGATGTTCTCGAGCTTGAAATAGAAAAAGAGCGCCGTCGCAGGGAAAAAGCGGCACAGCAGGCGCAAGCACAGGCCACACCAACAGAGCCGACACCGGCCGAAGCAGAACCTGCAGCTGAACCGGAGGCGCAGGCACCGGCAGCAGAGCCCGAACCTGCAGAACCGGAGGCACCTGCAGAACTCGCATCGGAAGAGCCGGCACAGGCTGAGCCCGAACCGGAGGCGCCAACAGAACCGGAGGCACCTGCTGAGCCTGAACCTACGGCTGAACCGGAGGCATCAACTGAGCCCGAGTCCGAGCCCGAACCAAATCCGTTTGACCTGATATTCGGCCATCCGGACGAGGAATGCGGCTACGGTGATGCAGATAGCGACGACGAAGGCGCAGACGGAGAAGACGGCGAAAGAAAGGGCGGCGTGCTGAAAGCGCTTATCATAATAGCGGCAATTCTGCTGGGTATGGAGTTGGTCCTAATAGGCGTCCAGCAGCTGATGCCGGAAAGCGGCCTTGCAAAGTTCATAAACAAAAATCTAAGCGGCATCGTTTTACAGGTCGGTCAGTCTGAAAAGGACGAGGCGCCTGCAGACGACCAGGCGACTACCGATGCAGCAATCGAAGACGAGCAGGCAGTTAAAGAAGGGACCCCTTTCCCGCTTACACAGCTGGTTGAGCACGCAAAGAACTTTAACACGAACATCGTTACCGTAAAGGCAGATAAAAACCTTTGCTACAACCCGACGGAAACCTACAAAGAGGAAAGAATCACAGAATCTCAGCCTCTCGAGTACAATATTTGGTACAGAGACTTGAATCAGACCCCGATTTACTCCGACATGGCGGTTGCCGACACGCTGGTAAAGTACAATTCGCTTTGGATTGACTATATCAACAGCGGAGACGAGACGGTATTCACGCTGATCGCTCCTGACAGCAAGGTGTATTCAAACTGCAAAAAGGCCAGTGTCGGAGCTTCCGAAAAGATTATGAAGGAACTCGCGCTCGGCGAAATCAGAGAGGTTTCCGGAGGCTTCCTCGTTTGGGACAGAGAAACCATTACGACTACTTCAAAGAAGGGCGAGATAACTACAGCAACTTATGAAATGGTTTACTATCTCGCAGATATAAACTTTGAGCTCAAGGTAGCTGAATGCTACACACTGAGCAGTAAATAGAGATTAACGGAGGTTTAGTAATTTGGAACAGAAAAAAAGCGGTGCAAAGGTAAAAGTGATAATCGTTGTCCTGATTCTCCTGTTTGGACTTTTCATGACGCTGATTAACTTCATTACCGATTTCCTTTGGTTCAGAGAACTGGGGTATATCAGTGTATTCTTCACAAAGCTCTTTACGCAGCTAAAGATAGGAATACCTGTATTTGTGGTTGTTTTGCTGCTGTCCTACATGTATCTGATGATGTTAAAGCGCGGATACTACAAAAAGGTGGCATCAAACGACACACCAAACGAAAAGATTTTCCGCCTGACAGGACTCGGCTACTCGGCAGTATTCAGTGCCATTGTAACCTACCTAAGCACAAAGAACCTTTGGTTCAAGGCGCTGGAATTCTTTAACAGCACAAAATTCGATATCGACGACCCACTCTTCGGTCACGACATTTCGTTCTACATCTTCAAGCTCGACTTCATCAAGACATTAAACGACATCCTGATGCTCGTCATCGTGGCGTTCGCTGCGCTTACCGTAGTCTACTACATGACTCTGATTTCGCTGCGCAAGCCTCAGATTTTCGAGAAAGTCGAAGACGATGGCCCTCAGTACGGCACTGACGTAGATTCCGAAGAGTACGACGAGGAAGAGCGCTTCGGCGGCAATGTTTCCTCCTTCGAGGACGCCTTCAAGAAGTTCGGCAAGAACATAGGCAAAAAGGCAGGCTCACGCAGAAAGACCAAGCAGTTCGACGACGGCAACTTCAAGCACCTTCTGAACATCGCAAGCAAGCAGCTTACTGTGCTGGGCATCATCTTCTTCCTGATGGTGGGCATCAGCTTCTTCCTTCGCCAGTACGACCTGCTCTACTCGAGCACCGGCGTGCTGTACGGCGCAGGCTACACAGATGTAAACGTTACGCTGTGGATGTACAGAATAATTATGGGACTGGCCGTTGTTGCGGCATTCACTTTGGTGATAGGCGTATCAAAGCGAAGCGTCCTTGTTTCGCTTACAGTACCGGTACTGATGATTGCGGTAGGCCTTGTGGGAACCGGAGCGGCAGCTCTTGTGCAGAACTACGTAGTATCGCCTGACGAAATCAACAAGGAAAGCAAGTATCTGGAAAGAAACATCGAATACACGCAGTATGCTTACGGACTCGACGAGGTTGATACGAGAAACTTTGCTTCTGTAAGCTCCCTGACTGCGACGGACATCGAAAACAATCCGGAGACTATAAACAATATTCGAATCAACGACTACGAGCCTACAAAGAAGTTCTACAACCAGACTCAGTCAATCAGACAGTACTACACCTTTAACGGTGTTGATGTCGACAGATATATGATTGACGGTGAATATACCCAGGTATTCCTCTCCGCTCGTGAAATCGACGAGAGCAAGATCAGCGAGGAATGGCTGAACAGACACCTGAAGTATACTCACGGATATGGCATCACTCTTTCAAGAGTAGACAAGATTACAGCTTCCGGCCAGCCGGATATGCTGATCCAGAACATTCCGCCGGAGTCGGATATTCCGGAGATTCAGATTACCAGACCTGAAATTTATTTCGGCGAGCTGACTGACAACTATATCCTCGTAAACACGAACGAGCAGGAATTCGACTATCCTGACGGCGCAGGCAACAAGTACAACCAGTACGACGGAACTGCGGGAATCAAGCTGAACCTGCTGAACAGATTCATGTTCACTGTCAGAGAGCAGCAGCTGAAGATTCTGGTTTCAACCAACATCACCAGCGATTCAAAGATTATCATTAACAGAGACGTTACAAAGAGAGTCAGCACAATCATGCCTTACCTTTCATACGAAAAGGATCCGTACATGGTAACCGTTGACGGCAAGCTCTACTGGATAATCGACGCATACACAACCAGCTCTAATTATCCTTACTCCGAGCCTTATGCAAGCGATACATCCATCAACTACGTAAGGAACTCCGTAAAGGTTGTTATCGACGCATATAACGGTACTACGGACTACTACATCGTTGACGAAACGGATCCTATCGCGATGACAATGCAAAAGATTTACCCTGCACTGTTCAAGAGTATAGATCAGATGCCGGAAGGACTCAGAGCTCACCTCAGATATCCTAACGCGCTCTTCTCGATTCAGGCGAGCGTATACCAGAGATACCACATGGAAGATGTTGCGGTATTCTATCAGAACGAGGATAAATGGGCAATTGCAAATGAAATCTACGGCATCACAAAGCAGCAGATGTCGCCAAACTACTACATCATGAAGCTTCCGGGCGAAACACAGGCAGAGTTTGTAAACACTATTCCTTATACGCCTATGGACAAGCAGAACATGATGTCGCTCCTCGTTGCGCGTAACGACGGCGAGCACTACGGCGAGCTGGTTCTCTACCAGCTGCCAAAGAACAAGATTATCTACGGTCCTGAACAGATAGAGGCTCAGATTGACCAGAACACCGAGATTTCAAAGGAATTCTCACTTTGGAATTCATCCGGCTCTACCTACACCCGTGGTAACATGTTCGTAATTCCTATCGAGAACTCGCTCATCTATGTAGAGCCTGTTTATCTGGAAGCAACAAACTCCTCTATCCCTGAGGTAAAGAGAGTAATCGTTGCATATAATGACAGAATTGCATACGAAGAGACTCTCGAGGAAGCACTGATTTCCCTCTTTGGCGCAAGCGACGGCAGCAACCAGGGCACACCATCCGGCACGGACATCGAAACCCCTGAGGACGGCGGCTACAGCCAGGCACAGCTCATTGAAAAGGCCAACGAAGCCTACGCCAAGGCTGTACAGGCACAGCAAAACGGCAACTGGGCAGCTTACGGCACATATCTCGACCAGCTTCAGTCTTACCTTACGCAGCTTGCAGAAGGCGTAAGCACTGAAGAGGCCGCTGCAGAGCCGGAGACCGCAGCTGAACCTGCTGCTTAAACAAGACTAACGACTATATGGAGGAAAATATGCTGGAGTTTGATTATGACAAAATGCTATTTACCATTCCGGCAGATAGACACAGTAAAAAAGAAATAAAAACACTGCTCGAGGCGCATCCCGAGATAGAGTTCGTCTCTATCGTGGGAATCGACCTCGGCGGTAACGATACCGACGAAAAGATACCGGTAAGACTCTTCCTGGAAAATATGGACAACCTCCTAAAGCACGGCGTCCAGACAGACGGTTCCAGCGTAGTGCTGCCAAAGATAGCGCAGCTTAATAACGCAAAGGTAGATATCATACCGGATACCGAAGTCAACTGGTATGTGGATTACAACTATAAAAACATAGACAGAGCTACAGGTCTTCCGATCGGAACACTTCGCATTCCGGCCTTTCTGCTTCACAACGACACAAACGAGGTCGGATCGAGGGTAATCCTACGGGATGCGATAAAGAACTTCAAAGAAGATCTGAAGGAACTGATAAAAGAAAATCCGTACGTTTGCGAGTATCTGCCGATTGACAGCGCAGAAGATATTGAGGACATTATCCTGACCTCTGCCACAGAGCTGGAGTTTTGGGTAAAGACACCGGATGATGAAGCAGACCGCGAGCAGCTTTCAACAGCTCAGATTCTGAAAGAGCAGTACTGGAAGAGAACTATCGGTCCGGTCCGCACCGCCCTTGAAGATTCCCTCATTATTCTCGACCGTTACGGATTCGAGATGGAGATGGGACACAAGGAAGTAGGCGGTGTAAAGGCAAAGATGGGCAACTCCGGAAATTACGACCACGTAATGGAGCAGCTCGAAATTGACTGGAAATATGCCGATGCGATGCAGGCAGCGGACAACGAAAATATGGTAAAGTATGTCGTAAGAGATATATTCAGATGCCATGGCCTGGAGGTTTCCTTTATGGCAAAGCCTGTGCCGGGCGTAGCCGGAAGCGGTGCGCATACCCACATGGGAATTGCCGTAAGCCTGAAGGACGGCCGCAAGGTAAACCTCTTCTCAGCGCTTAATCCAAAGGAAGATTACCTGAGCCCTATCGGCTTTGGCGCGCTGGCAGGCATATTAAAGAACTACGAAGTAATCAATCCTTTCGTAAGCTCGACAAACGATGCGTTCAACCGCTTAAAGCCGGGCTTTGAAGCGCCGGTTTGTATAGTAACATCTCTCGGACGTGCCGTAGAGATGCCTTCGAGAAACCGTACAGTACTGGTGGGACTGGTCAGAGACGCCAGCTCTTCGATGGCGACGCGCTTTGAGCTGAGATCGCCTAACCCGCGCAGCAACACTTATCTGGTTATCGCAGCGGGCTATATGGCTATGCTCGATGGTATAAAAGCAGCGCTCGAGGCAAAGAAGACACCAAAAGATCTTCTGGCAAGCATCAGCAAGAAGTACGGCGAAGAGGACTTCTACCTCGAAAGAGACAGAGAGTACCGCAGCGAGTGTGACGTTTTCGAAGAGTACACACCGGAGGAGCGCGACAAGCTCTTTGGCATTGCACCGCGCACCGTTTGGGAAAATATCAACGCTTTCGAGAAGTATCCGGAGCGCCTTGAGATTTTCAAGCGCGACGACGTAATGACCGAGCTGGTGCTAGAGTCGTACAAGGAAGCGACCATCCACCAGTGGGCACTGGAGCTTCGCAACAGAATACTTCCGAACACTATGGAAATCATCCGCAGGTGCCGCAAAAAGCACAATGACAATGACTGCACGAACTACGATGTAGCGAACTGGATGCACATTGCAGAGCTGCGCGACGCTATCGGACGCGACAGTCTCGAGAGAACTTCGATGATTACACGCATCACGGAAGCGCTCGATGCCGAGGCGTTTGACCTCGCATCAGACCTTCAGATTGAGTGTCAGCGCATGGTTGATGACCTCAGAATGGCTTACGCGATGTACGAAAAGAATTTGTTTTAAATCAGGCAGGCGGTAGCCCATGCCGCCACATAAAATAAATACAAGTAATACTAAGGAGAATACAATGTTAGACATTAAACGCATCAGAGAAGATTATGAGGGCGTCAAGGCTGCTGTTGAGAGAAGATGCAAGGGCGATTTTGGCATCAGCAAGATTCCTGCACTCGATGAGAAGCGCAGAGCGGTTCTCGCAGAGGTAGAGGCTATGAAGAGCAAGCAGAATCAGGTTTCAAAGCTCATCCCTCAAAAGAAAAAGGCCGGTGAAGATACTACCGAAATCATGGCTGAAATGAAGGAGCTTTCCGAGAACATCAAAAAGCTCGATGCAGAGGTGGCTCAGATTGAAGAGGATCTCCGCGACGCGCTCCTGAACGTTCCAAACACTCCAAATCCTGAAGTTCAGATTGGTGAGGACGATAGCGCAAACGTAGAGCTCCGCAAGGTGGGAGAACCTACAAAGTTTGATTTCGAAGCAAAGGCTCACTGGGATGTCGGAACAGATCTCGACATTCTCGATTTCGAAAGAGCATCAAAGATTGCAGGCACCAGATTTACTGTTTACAAGGGCCTCGGTGCTCGCCTCGAGAGAGCCGTAATGAATTTCATGCTCGACCTGCACACAATCGACCAGGATTACACTGAAATTCTGCCGCCTTTCATGGTAAACCGTGCAGCTATGACAGGCACAGGCCAGCTGCCGAAGTTTGAAGAGGATATGTTCTATGTTCCTCAGAAGGACTTCTTCCTGATTCCTACAGCAGAGGTTCCTGTAACAAACCTCCGCGCTCAGGAGATTATCGACGAAGCTGAGCTTCCTATTTATTATACCGCTTACACTCCTTGCTTCAGAGCTGAAGCAGGCTCCGCAGGCCGCGACACCAGAGGCCTCATCCGCCAGCACCAGTTCAACA
>DGGP01000155.1 GCA_002392265.1 Firmicutes bacterium UBA3871
GCGCACGATATTGTTGCTGTAGGCGAGCCTGCCCTGCGTGAAATAGCAGCCGCATTCGGGCACGGAATACTGAATGTTGACGGTTCGCTGAACAGAAAGGCGCTTTCGAGCATTGTTTTCAATCAGCCTACCGAGCGTGAAAAGCTCGAAGCAATAACGAGCAACCGCATAATTACAGTAATTGAAAACCGCATAGAGGCCCTGCGTGACAATGCGGATATGGCCGATTATTCCGATGTGCAGATGGTGGTAATAGATGCTCCGCTTTTGTTCGAATCGGGGCTTAACAGGCTTTGTGACGAGGTTTGGGTAGTCGACGCCGAACGCGAGGTCAGGATTCAGCGTGCAATCGAAAGAGATAAAACAGGCAGAGAGGAAATTGTTGCCAGAATAAACAGCCAGATAGATGCGGACGAAGCACTGGCAAAGGCTGACCACATAATAACCAATTCGGGCACGCTTTCCGCACTTTATAAACAAATCGACAATTTATTGAAAGAGTATGCTTAAACAGCTTAAAAAATATGCTTAAAAAAATAATCCCATTTTTTCTTTCACTTGCGATGCTTTTATCCCTTTGCGGATGTCGTATGGATACAAAAAGTATCATCTGGGGTATCGAAGAGAAAGAAGTATCATTCACATATGACAAAAACGTATATCTGGCAACAGAAAAAATCAGAAACCTGAACCCGCTCATTTCAAAGGATGAAAGTGTTTATTACATTTCAAAGCTGGTTTTTGATTCTATTTTCAGGCTGGATGAAAAGCTGATTCCGCAGCCGCTTTTGGCTGAATCCTACACCTATAGCGAGGACGGCACTGAGCTTACCGTTCATCTTAAAAAGAATGTTCAGTTCCACGACGGACACGCACTGACAGGGGAGGATGTAAAGTTCACCATTGAAGCAATCAAAGCTCTCGCAAAGACCGGGGAAACGCTATATTCATCCCATGTTGCATCAATTAAATCCGTTATATATTCAGACAGTAATCCTTTCGATGTGACAATTAAGTATTCATCAGGCTACGGTAACGGCTATGAAAATCTGATTTTCCCGATTTTACCTGCACACCAGTTCAAATCGGTAAATGCGATTAAATCCGCAAGCTATAAAATGATCGGCACCGGGCCTTACAAACAGAGTGATTATCTGGAGCTGACAAGTCTGATTTTAACGCCATATAACGAATATTTCGGCTCAAAGGCTGAAAGCACGCTTCATTTTCAGATAGTGCCTAATATCAGCTATGCGACAGGTATGGCTGACTCGGGTGATGTTTCACTTTTCTTTGATGATACCGTAAACAAGGACAGCATTCTTTCAAAATATGAGCTTGGTGTCACAACATACATCTCAAACAAGCCCGATGTGCTCGGTTTTAACTGTACCGGCCCGCTTTTTTCTAAAGTCGAAGCAAGGCAGTCTATAGCTTATCTGGTAGATGCTTCGGAAATACTTGAAAAGGCTTACTACAAAAATGGCGTACTCTCCGATTCTCTTTTCTATCCCGATTACTATGGGGTAGGGAACGAAGGAGACAAATATCCCGTCAATCCGGCTGCTGCTGCAAAGCTTTTGAAAAAAGCCGGTTTAAATGATACCGACGGTGATGGGACTTTGAACTTCGGCGAAGGCGAAAACGCCACACTTAATCTAATATATCAAAGCTCCGATTCCTTCAGGGAAAAGGCAGCAAGCATAATCGCAGGCGAGCTTAAAGCGGCAGGTATAGCTGTAAACGTGATTCCGTGCAGCGATGCTTCATACTATGAAAGGCTTTCGCTAAAGGACTATGATCTTTTTATAGGCGGCTTTGAAATAGATGAAAGATATGATCTTCGAAGCATCCTCGGAAGCGCCTATGGTAATGCTGTGGGATATTCAAACGAAGAGGTCGATGCACTGCTTTCGGATTTAATCTGCGGAATAAAGCAGTACGGAAAGAGCACGAACGTTAAAAAGCTGAAAAAGATTATCTGCGAAGAGCTGCCTTATTATACGCTGCTGTATAGAGCAGATGCGTGCTATCTTTCACCATATTTTGACGGACTGGCTACGCCTGTTTTCAACGATATTTACAGAGGCTGCAAAAGCTGGCAATGCAAATATCCCGAATCCTTTACGGAAGAGGAATAAGTTTTTTGTTAAAATGAAACAATTTAATCTTGACTGACTGCCAACATTGTGGTATATTAATCTTGTTGGCAATATGCGGCTGTGGCGGAATTGGCAGACGCGCACGGTTGAGGGCCGTGTGGGTAACACCGTGCTGGTTCGACCCCAGTCAGCCGCACCATCCCGAGTGTTCAGAAATGAACACTCGGTTTTTTATTGCTGCATGTCGTATTTTGTATTTTGTTTTTTTATCGCTTTATCGAGAAAAAGCTATTGACAAGAATTTTATAGTCGGATATGATGAATTCGATGTCGGGTTTGACATCATCAAATAGAATAAAAATTTAATAATACGAGAATTTGCCGCATCTGTTGCAAAGGCCTCTATTAGGTCAGACAGGTGCGTAGATGGAACCGGGTGAGCCCAGAGGCAATGTGCCAAAAGGCAAGTCCCGACGTAGCCGGCGCTGTAAGCGTGAGGGGCTTCCGAAGCATTCACAAAAGGTGATGTGAGCCGAAAGGCTTCCATTGCGGGCAATGCCCGTGAGAAGGTAGGAAAGCTCCGCAGGAGGAGATGAGTTTGCCTCCCTAACGCGAGTCAGAAGACTTGCATATTCGATAAGCATTTTGGTGGGAAGCGCCGGGTGCACTCTTTTGATGTATACGCATACGAATACGGGTATGTTAGTTTTTCATGTACGGAAAATTAGCATACCCTATTTTTTATGCTTTACAAAAATAAGTTATTTTTTATTAATGTGTAAAGGAGGAAAGCATTGTGAAAACAAGAAAACTCGTCGCGATAGTCCTTACTATCGCAATGGTTGCAGGCATGTTCTGTATCAGTACAGCTGCAACAAACTCATCAACTACTCAGCTCGATGTTTCGGGCAACGAAATGATGGATTCTATCCAGATATCTACACCTGTCGTGGTAGACCACATTGTTAAAACTTCGACAAGTTCAATTTTTTATGTAGGGGGTACACCATATACCAACGCTGTATATCAGTATGATATAGCACTCCCGTACACTGCCGGAACCAATGGGGCTGTAAGTGTTACGTTGAACCCGACTTCTCCGGCGTTTATGGCTCCCGTACCACCAATCCCACAATTTTACGGAATCCTCGGATCCCAGTATTCATCCGGCGGAGCGTATACAATTAATAAGAATCTTTCAAATGGTACGGCTTCAATGGGTGGTTATTTACACAAGCATTTTTCAACAGTAAGAAACCACTGCGATACTTACACATTTAATTTCTTCATCTATTACCCAATCAGTATTGGTACAGCTGATGGAGCATTTATTGAATGGACAGGCGGAAACGGTATCGTAAAGGGCACAGAGAATCCTGATACAATTCCGGCGGAGTTCACACTTTGGGCAGAGGCACCGACAATTACTGTAGGTGGTGTAACAACTACTCCGGCTTACATTAATTCCGGCAACTATGCTTATATAATCACACCGGATCACACTAACGCTACACAGATTCAGGCAACGATATCCGGAGTAACGTACACTATCACATGCCCGGCAAGCTCGATTTCGCTTCCGGCCGGAAAATCACCAACATCTGTAGTAAGTTATCTGCCACTTGGCCAGTTTGCTACAGGTAGCGGCTGGGGAAGCAGTGCAGGAAAGTTTGCAAACAAGACTACACTTGACTCCACCGGCGTTTCCCTCGGAACTCTGGGCGGATATATCGAGTTCTACTTTGAGGATGGCATCATGGACGACCCTAAGAATCCTTATGGCGTAGACTTTGTAGTTTACGGTAATGCATTTAATGGTAACCCTGAAGCAGGCGCTGTTCAGGTATCTACAGACGGTGCCGTATGGTACGAGTTGGCAGGATCCAAGTATTATGACGGTGGATTCGTTTATAACGGTAATCAGGGTGGAGACGGAAAGTTTGTAAACGGATATAGCGGTACCCTCAGAAACACTTGTGTTACTTATACATCCGAATCCGGTGTAGGTATATACGTAGATTTTGCCGATAATCATGCGTTGTTTACAACGGCAAATTATTGGTGGCCGTCCACAAACGAAGGCTATCCAATGGGAACACCGCACACTAACAGCGTGGTTACAGTAGAACATTCTGATTCAGTTCTCACTTTTGGCGGAATCACAGCAATCCCGGATTCAAATGTAACGGCTGAATACGGTTTTGGCTATGCCGATGTAACACCAAACGGCAGCCCAAGCAACCTTGGCGATGCGGTTAACCCATATATTGCTTATACAAGCAGCAAGACAGGCGGAGACGGATTCGACCTCGAATGGGCAGTAGATATCACCACCGGTCTGCCGGTAAGTGTAGCAAACGAGACATTCCACTATGTACGCGTATATTCAAACGTTTTGGATAACGGTGCATTCAATGAGACTTCCTGTGAGGTTTGCGGTATCTTCACAGCATATCGCGAACCTACCGAGACAACCAGTGTAGGCAGAACTACTGCGCCGGGAATCGAAATAGACATTGATGGAAGTAATATTCTCACTTTAAATCATACCGTAAGTTTTACAGACTCTATTGCTATTTATGAACTTGCTAACGCTCTTGACGAAGATACAGAAATTTCTGTTACAGGTACCGGAAACAGTATTGTGAACATTAACGGTGCAAACAGCTCCGAGTACACTGTTGTTGAAGATGGGCAGTATATTCGTATCATTCTTCAGGATGGTAACGCAGCACCATATATCATAATTATTAAGTAAAAGAGGAGGAACACTTATTGCGGGTGTCGGTTTTGATAGCTGCACCCGCATTTTTTAGTAAGAAATGATAAAAAAATATATAAAAAGTATATTATCGCTATTTGTGATTTTCGCCTTAATATTTTGTTCCTTTCCAGCTGAGACATTGGCGAATTCAACTGTTAATGAAATAACATTAACTTTGTACGATTCTACAATGGAGGGTTGTGATTCTGCTTTTGATGAAAACATAACAATAAACAGCCAGCCAATAAAAAAGCTATACATAAAAACTATAAATGATGGTGATAAAGTAATATTAAAAAACAATCGTAATTATAATATTAGCGCAGGTGTTCTTCTAACAGTTAGAGGAGAGAGCAGTTATGCTCTTAAAAAAAATGGTAAAAATACAGTAGAACTTACCAATTTAGCAAAAGCAACACTACGAGAGTTAACCGATGCAGGTATATCGTCATCACATTTAGATACAACTGCTTCCGGATATTATTTTTTACAATACTGCATAACGAATGGATATGCTTTTGTAGTTCAGGTAAGAGGCTCAAACGTTCCACTTGATTATTCAGCACTTAATGCACAGCTTGCCAGAATTGAAGATGAAAACGGCAGGCTAAACACAGGAATTTACTATATTGAAAATGACTGCTATAACGGCAAGGTATATACGAAAGGCGGAGCATGGGCGGCACTGACCAAGGAAAACGGACCTTATGCAAAAGCCAAAGGAACGCTTACTCTCCAAAGCGAAATAGAAAAAGCAGCTTCCGATTTAAGTGCAGCAATAGATAAACTCATTCCGAAAACGCGCGCAAACCCAACGCTTCTTTATGATGAGCTTAATAAAAAATGGGAATATGTCGGTAGTGGTATACAGAGATTAGGTCCGGGAAACAGTCATATAGTTGTATCTGAGGACAATACCACAGCGGTTACCTGGCAGCCTTATAGCGCAGCATTTAACGAAGGGCAGGAAATTCTAGCGTCACTCTATGACAATGATGGCAATCCTACAGATGCCAATAAAGCTGAGTTGCAGGAACGTATTGAGGAGCTTACAGAAATTCTGCGCGACAGTGTCCCGAATTTCGTAATAAAATCCACTTACGAATCGGATTATAAATACTATCTTGATAACAAAGAAAGAGCCTTTGTTATTCTTGATAAATATAATCCGTCAAAGTATACAGAGTCGGACTATACCTCAGAATCCTGGACAAACTTTATAAACGCATATAATGCGCTTGACAACGACCTAAAAGCTTCCGTTCACGGAACGGGTTCAAAGGCAGAATTTGATGTAGTCCATGGTTTCCATTCGGGACATATTAAAGCCTTGGAAAATGCAGTACGTTCCCTTGTGAACTCCGGAGAGATTATTCTTAGCAGTTTTACTTATGTGAATAATTTTGCTGTAAGATATCCGCAAAGCGACCACGGAGACTTTATCGATGTTTTACACTACGACAAAAATAATGCCTCCGATTTAGAATATCTAAAGCTTACTCCCGGTCGTACCACTGCTTGGAATGCAATTCAGGACAAAATAGGGTCATTCGACGAACGCACAAATGTTGCATTGTATTTAGAAACACTTAATCTGTACTTCAAGGGCACATTTATGGTTTTCGTTGACGGCGAATTTGTTGAGATGTCGAATCAACCGGGGACCCATTTACACAACGGTGAAAATGTAAAAATAGTTCGTTTGGCTACACCTGCTATAATGGTCGAAGCTTCAACAGGTGAAACAACATCGGATACCAAGCCTTACCCAACTAGGAGTGAAGATGTCTTTGGTGATTCTATTGCTGACATAAAAATGTCAGTACCGACAGAAGTTAAAGTGGGTGAGGAGATTGAGTTTTCCGCAACTCTGACAGGTGCATATTCAAGCAACTTAGGTGCGCCGCTCAGTCCTGAAAACATTACTCTTTTCGTCAGCAAGCCTTATGACAATGTGGGTTCTCTTGCTGATGCTCAACCGATTATAAATACAGGCAAAAAAACAGATGCGAGCGGCAAGCTGAGCTATGTATTTACCGAACCGGGAACCTACGCTGTTGCGATGTACTGTGTTGAACCTGATGAACCGACACTCACGGACATTCTGGGGATCACGACTATAGGCACCTACAATTCTGTAAAAGCCGGTGATTTCGCGATAGTTACCGTAACAGCTTCAGAAAACGAAGCGGCTCTTCTTCAAAGCTGGAGCGCAAAGTATCTGGCTGAAGCAAAGGCGTATTTTGATGAATTCCATGACTATGATTTCGCGGAAGGCTTCTATGAAAGCAAGCTCACCCCTGCATATGAAACATTAAAGGAGCATATTGCATCGGCAAACACATACAAGGGACTTGTCGATGGCTACAAGGTCGATTTTGACGCCTTGAAGGCACTGGGCGGACAGGCACTTAATCACAGCTCTGTAATCGATGATTTCCGTAAACGCCTTTCGTATATTCCGGAGGATGAGGCAACATTAGATTCAGGATATGCGGAATTAATAATTGGCATTAAGACTGATTTTGCTGCGATGAACGAGCATACTAAAGCTCTGCTCTCACCGGCAGAGATGGAACGCATTGCTCATATTGTGGAAATAGATGTTTCTGCATTAAAAACACAGCCAAGAGTTACCGTGAACATAGGTGGTCAAAATCTTCCATACGGTGGCAAAATATTCTGGACAAGCGATACCGGCGGAGCCACATATCACGGAAGACCAAATCTGAAATATGTAATTACGCCTAATAATGACGGAACGCTACCAACTCCGGATTACAGCAGATTCCAGGATTGGTTAAGCAATAATACGCTTAGTGCAAAAGCCAGAGACCATGTGTTCCTGCAGTTCTATGCACCTGCAGCATCACGTTCCGAATCAAAGTATTGGCTGATGTGGTCACTTGACAATCAAAGCTGGGATGAAGTTCCTCTAAAGGTCATCATGAATGCCGAGGGTGCTGTCCTGGGTGATTCTACACCAACATATCTGCCATATGATTATTTTGTGCTTGAATATGTCATCCCTGATGATGTTCAAGATGGTTCAACAATTAACATCTACCTCAAAACCGTAAGTCAAACCGAGTATAATTCATATCTTGTAGATGACATAAAGGGCGATGCCATTGCTGCCGTAAACGCGGCTTATGATGAATATTCAAAGGCGACAAATGCCGACGCGGCAAAGCTGGCTCAGATTAAAGCCGATGCATTGGCAAAGATTGAAGCTGCTACGACAGAGGCAGATGTTACCAATGCAAGAAAGGCTGCAGTTGCAGCTATGGCTGCGGCTGTAACAGCTTCTGCCGGCAGTGAAAGCGGAGTCATAGAGCCTGAGGCATCGTTTGATGCGGGCAAGCAGGTCGGTACAGTATCGCTTATCATAGAAAACACCACTTTCAATGAAGCTCCGTTTACAGGAACCATCGCAAAGGGAACCTATCCACTCTGCGAGAACGACTCTATGATGACAGTAGTTCTGAAGGCTCTCGAAGCCAAAGGCTTTAACTGGAACGGTACTAAGGGAAATGTAGGTGATGCGGGCAGCTCTACAGGTAATCACGACTATTCGATTTCATACCTTGGCAGCATCAACAAAGGTGAGGGCAGCAATAATAAAGAGCTTGGCGAATTTGACGGCGGTAGAAAGTCCGGCTGGATGGGTACGCTTAACGACTGGTTTGTAAACGAAAGCTTCTCCGCATTTACCGTTGAAAGCGGCAGACTGGAAAGCGGTGACGAAATTCATATTATGTATACCTGCGACCTCGGTGCCGATATCGGCGGCAGTTGGACAGTGGGAGATACTGCTATAAAGAATATCAATTTCTCGACAGGCAAGCTGGCTCCGGCATTTGACAGCAGCGTATTTGACTATATGCTGATCATTCCGTCGGATTCCGCAAAGCTAAAGGTAGATTACGCTATCCGAAACATGAACTTCCAATCCCGCATTTTCTTAAACTATTACAACAAGGAAAGTGCGAGATACAAAAAGAGCGATGTCCTCAGCGTGAAGTCGGGTGACAAGCTCTACATCGGCGTGGGTGACCCGTCATGGCCGAGCATGAATAGCAGCAGAAAGGGTGCAAAGTACATCTTCTCCGTATGCACATTGGACGATG
>DGGP01000033.1 GCA_002392265.1 Firmicutes bacterium UBA3871
GCCCCAGCTCGTAGAAATCATAAAAGTCCTCCGGAAGGTTTCGCGGATTGTCTATTTTATTTACGACAAGCACCACCGGCCGCCCTGTGCGCATCAGCATCTCCCCAACCTCACGGTCTGCCGCTGTAAGCCCCTCGCGACCATCGACGAGAAAGAGAATTACGTCGGATGTCTCCATCGCAATCTGTGCCTGCTCGCGCATCTGGGAAAGGATTATGTCCTTGCTGTCGGGCTCGATGCCGCCGGTGTCAATCAGTGCAAAATGCTTGCCGAGCCATTCGGCTTCGCCGTAGATGCGGTCTCTGGTTACTCCGGGGGTATCCTCGACAATGGATATGCGTTTGCCCAGTATTTTATTGAAAAATGTGGATTTGCCCACATTCGGTCTGCCAACTATAGCTACGATTGGCTTACTCATCGAAAATTCCTCCTATGAAATCGGCAGGGTCAAAGGCCTTTAAATCATCCATCCCCTCGCCTACGCCTATGAATTTCACTGCCATGTCAAACTCGTCGGCAATAGTGATGGCAATACCTCCCTTTGCGGTTCCATCCAGCTTTGTGATAACGATACCTGTTAGGTCTGCTATATCACCGAATTCCTTTGCCTGCGAAATGGCATTCTTTCCTGTGGTTGCATCGAGAACGAGCAGTGTCTCCCTCGCTGCCTCCGGATACTCCCTATCGATGACCTTGTTCATTTTTGCGAGCTCTGTCATCAGGTTCTTTTTGTTCTGAAGCCTGCCCGCCGTGTCACAAATCAGCACATCCGTGCCCTTTGCTTTTGCAGACTGAATGGCATCGAAAATTACAGCACTCGGATCCGCACCTTCCTGATGGCGAACAACGGGCGCTCCGACCCTGTCGCCCCAGATACAAAGCTGCTCTGCGGCTGCCGCTCTGAAGGTGTCTGCTGCTGCCAGCATTACGGAATTACCCTCGCTCTTTAATTTGCTTGCGAGCTTTCCTATCGTCGTGGTCTTTCCGCCGCCGTTTATTCCTATCATGGTGATGATGAGCGGTCTGTCGCCGCAAAGCGCATGGCGCTCCCCTTTGTTCATCATGTCTGCCATAATTTTCTTTAATCTTTCCTTTACCTCTTCGGGTTTACTGAGATAGTCAGCGTGTATTGCATCCCTCAGCTCTTCTATTATCTTCATTGTTGTATCCATGCCGATGTCGGAAGTAATCAGCACTTCCTCAAGTTCATCGAGCAGGTCTTCGTCAACAACGGCGCGGGAAACCAGCACATTTGCCAGCTTCTCGCCCATTTTGCCAAAGAATGATTTTTTCTTTCCGAATTCCATGTTTTCCCTTTCTATTGCTCTCTGTTTCTCCGCCTGCCCCTTAGTCCAGATCAAACTCATCACCGAGCTTCAGACTGATAACCTTTGATACGCCCTGTTCAGGCATAGTTACTCCGTAAAGCACGTCTGCGTGCTCCATGGTTACCTTCTGGTGAGTAACCAGAGCGAACTGGATATCGTCAAAGTTCTTCAGGTAGTTTGAGAAGCGGTCGATATTCGCATCATCGAGCGCAGCCTCAACCTCGTCCAAAATGCAGAAAGGCGTAGGCTTGTGCTTTAATACGGCAAACATCAGAGCAATGGCCGTCATTGTCTTTTCTCCGCCGGACAGGAGATTTATATTTTGAAGCTTCTTTCCCGGTGGCTGTGCGATGATGTCGATGCCCGATTCGAGAGGGTGGCTCTCATCGTCGAGTCTCAGCTCGGCATGTCCGCCGCCGAAAAGTTCCTTGAATATGCTGTCGAAATTGGCAACCACACCGTCAAAGCTTTCCTTGAAGCGTTCTGTGATGGTCCTGTCCATATCCTCGATAATCTTTTTGAGTGATTCGGTTGCTTCGAGTATATCCTTGCGGTTTGCAGTCAGGAATTCGTAACGCTCACTGACGGATGCGTATTCCTTTATTGCACCGATATTAACTTCGCCGAGTTCCTTCATGCGGGCACTGATTTTGCGCGATTCACGCTCTGCACCCGCCATATTAAAGCCATGCTTTTTGAACTCCATGGCCTCAATATATGTTACCTCGAACTCGTTCCAAAGGCGCTCCTTTAAGTTTTCGAGCTGCGTCTCCTGCTTTCCGGATTTCAGCTCGAGCTGGAACTTTTTATCCTGCAGCGCCTTCATCTTTTCGTCGATTTCATCCTTGCGCGCGGAGTCGGCATTAAGGCCTGTCGTTACGCCTGCCTTTTCCTCGACCAGCTCTGCAATATATCTTTCCAGGGCTGCTCTCGCATCTTCCTTTTCGCGAATTGTGTCATCCACATTCTGCTCGCCGGTTAAACTGGTCCTCTGTGAAAGAAGGGTCTCTCTTTCCTCCTTCTTTTCCTCGAGCTGCAGTCTGATGAGGTCGATATCGCCTCTGATGCGCCGGGCCATCTGATCTGCAGTAGCCTTTTCACCCTCAGCCGCAGTCACATCGATGCGCGCCTTTGTGATTTCTTCGCCCACGGAGACAAGACGCTCTCCCGCCTTTTCCGATTCGACAGTTTCTGCCTCAATATCTGCTTCAAGCTTTTTTGATTTTTCGATAGATGCTGCAATTTCAGCATCTATCGAAAGGATCATATTGTCGGCATTGCCCTTTTCCTTTTCGATATTTTCAAGCTCCCTTTCTCTCTTTTCATCATCCGCCATATTATCGCGGATAACGCTTTCGAGAACCTCGAGCTGATTCTTGAATGTAATCAGCTGCATCTGGAGCTCACGAGCCTCATCGCCCATCTTTTCAGCCTTTATATTCGCTTCGCCAAGCGCCGTCCTCGTACTGCCCAGCCTGTCCGTGCATTTATCGGCAAGCTTTTGCAGGTTTTCAAGCTCTTCGCCGAGGCGGGCTATTTCAGCCTTTCTCTCGAGCAGATTTGCCGTATTGTTTTTATATTTACCACCGGTAATTGCACCGCCGGCATTGATGATTTCACCTTCGAGCGTTACATAGCGAAGGCTTCCCGCCTGTTTGGACATACGAATAGCGCTGTCCATATTGTCAACGACAACAACTCTGCCGAGCAGGTATTCGAAAATCCCTGCGTATTTTTTGTCGAATTTGATGCAGTCCGTACCAAAGCCCTTAAACCCTGCAGCACTGCTGATTCCCGCATCGCGGTTTCCTCTGCCCTTTACGCTCTCAAGCGGCAAAAATGTCAGTCTGCCGGCACGGTTTGCCTTTAGCGCCTCAATAGCCTTTTTTGCATCTGCATCTCTTTCGCATACTATGTTTTGCATGCTTGCTCCGAGCGCGGTTTCAATCGCCGTCTCAAAGCCTGCGGGCACCTCCATCAGCTCTGCGACAACGCCGCAGATACCGGACATTCCCGCACGCATGATATATTTAACCGCGTTGTTGTAGCCCTCGTAATTGTTTTCCATCTCTTCGATGGTTCTTTTACGGGCAGTCTTCTGGCCGATTGCCAGCTTTGCCTCTTCAAGCTCTTTTGAGCAGACTCTCTCCTCCTCGCCGAGACGCACTGCCTCCTGGCGAGCCTTTTGCTGCTCGATTTTCAGAGCCGTTATCTTTTCGTCGAGAGCCTTAATGTCCATGACAGCCTTTTCTTTTTTAGCTGCCACCGCTTCGTTTTCGCTGCCCGACTGGTTGATTTCGCCCTTTATGGTTTCTTTTCTGCGGTCAAGGTTTGCCTTTAACGCTTCAAGTGATGCCTTTTCGCCTCTCTTTTCGGTATTCCTGTTCTGAATGCTGAAGATTTCGCTCTTCATCGCATCAATATCCGCTATGCGGGCTGCATTTTCCTCGGCAAGCCTGCTGCGGGCCTGAATCTTTTCATTAAGCACAGCATCGAGCTCTGCCAGCTTTGCATCTATGCCCGCCTTTGTCTTTGCAAACTCCGCTTCATTCTTTTCCTCACGCGCCAGCTTTTCCTCCGCCTCGGTAATTTCGCGTGTAAGCCTTTCGGTATCTCTGTCAATCGCCGAAAGCTTTTCATTGTTTACCTGGCTGCGGTTGCTGAGCATATTTATTTCATCTATCGCAGCGAGCAGCTTTTTGTTCGCGTCGCTGTAGAGATTTTCAAGCTCCTCGGAGCGCTGCCTGTTTGCAGCAACTGCATTATCGATTTCCGCCTTGTCTTCCGCAAGGTCTTCGATATCTGCGGTCAGCTCGTTTATCTCGTCCTTCATATATTCGTTTGAAAGGTCAAGATTGTCTATCTTTTGAAGTGAAATGTTGATTTCGAGCTCCTTGTATTTGTCCCTGAGCTCGACATATTCCTTTGCCTTTATACTGTCCGCCTTCAGGCCGTCAATACGTCCCTCGATTTCCGCAACGACATCGTTTACTCTTTCGAGGTTCTGGTTTGCCGCAGCAAGTTTTCTTTCCGATTCGGCCTTTTTGGTGCGATACATAACGATTCCCGCAGCCTCTTCAAATATTTCACGACGGCTTTCAGTCTTGTTCGCTACGATGTCCGCGATTTTTCCCTGTCCGATCAGCGAATAACCATCCACACCTATGCCTGTGTCCATAATCAGCTCACGAATATCCTTCAGACGGCAGTGATTGCCGTTTATCAGGTATTCACTTTCGCCCGAGCGGTACATTCTGCGTGTGATTGCAACCTCGCTGTAGTCAATCGGAAGCATCCCGTCGGTGTTGTCAACGGTCAGCGTTACCTCTGCCATACCTCTCGATTTTCTGTTCGCTGTACCGGCAAAAATGACCTCATCCATCTTGCCTCCGCGGAGCGCCTTTGGAGACTGCTCGCCGAGCACCCATCTGATTGCATCGGATATGTTACTCTTTCCGCTGCCGTTAGGTCCCACGATACAGGTTATACCATCGTTAAATTCTATGCTGACAGGTTCCGCAAATGATTTGAAACCCTGCATTTCCAGTCTCTTAAAGTACAAGAGATTCACCTCTTTCTACCGCCTCTTTGGCAGCATTCATTTCAGCTTCTTTTTTAGTCTTGCCCACGCCCGACCCTATCAGCTTCCCTCCGAACCGCAGCTCCGAAAAGAATACCTTGTCATGCTCGGGACCTTCCTCGCGCACGAGCTCGTATTTGAGTTCACCATGGAGATTTGCGGGAACCCTCTCCTGAATCTCCGTCTTGTAGTCGTTAATCAGCTTTCCTGCAACAGCAAGCTTTATGTGCTCACTCATGATCCTCAGCACAAATCTCTCGGCCTCTTCATAGCCGCTGTCGATAAAGATTGCGCCGATTACGGCCTCGATTGCATCGGCAATGATGCTCGGCTTTTCTCTGCCGCCGCTTGCAATTTCGCCCGAAGAAAGACGCATATAGTCGCCTATCTTCATTTCGCGTCCTACTTCGGCAAGCGATTTTTCGCACACCACCTTTGCCCTGACCTTTGTAAGCACACCCTCCGGCACCGTCGGCATCAGCCTGCACAGCTCCACCGCGACTATGGCATCAAGAAATGCGTCGCCCAAAAATTCCAGTCTCTCATTATTGTGCAAAGGCCTGTCCTTGCCCTGAGGCACAAAAGAACTGTGCGTCAGCGCTCTTTCGAGCAGCTTACCGTTGTTGAATTTATAGTCAATGACCTTTTCAAAGTCCCAGCTATTCAATGTCTGCATTCTCCTCGTCTTCCAAAGATTCCGCTACCTTTTCCATTTCCCTTGAAATAATCCCGATTACGTCTTCCTTTGCATAAGGAATGCCCTTTATGATCGCATTTTTCACAGCCTTTGCCTTGCTCGAGCCGTGCATCTTTAAAAGCGGAGCCCTTACTCCGAGAATCGGCGCTGCGCCGTACTCCGAATAATCGAACTCTGCCTTTATATCCTTTATTTTCCCGAGAAGCATCGTCGCTCCAAGCTTTGCAACCACTCCCTCGGTAAACTTCCGCTTCACAAAGTTCATGATGCTGAACGCCATGCCCTCGGTAAGCTTCAGCACTATGTTGCCTGTAAATCCGTCGCACACGAGAACATCGCACACGCCGTAAGGAATCTCACGTGCTTCCACATTGCCGACAAACTTAAGTCTGCTCTTTGAGAGAAGCTGGAAGGTCTCTTTTGTCAGCGAGTTTCCCTTGCCTTCTTCGGTACCGATGTTCACAAGGCCCACGGAAGGATTCGGCCTGCCGATAACCTTTTGCATATACACGGTCCCCATCGTCGCAAACTCGAGCAGATTCACTGCCCTGCATTCCGCATTTGCACCTGCATCGACCAGAATTGAAGCTTCTTTCCCGATTACCGGGTATATTGTCGCAATTGCCGGCCTTTCCACTCCCGGAATTGTGCCGAGAATCAGTGTTCCGCCTGCCATAAACGCGCCGGTGTTTCCCGCCGAAAGCAGCACATCACCCTCGCCTTCTTTAAGCATCTCGAGACCCACAACAAGTGAGCTGTCTTTTTTCCGCCTGATGGATTTTACAGGCGAGTCTTCACCCGTTATAACCTCTGACGCGTGGCGTATTTCTATCTTTTCCGGATCGTATTTATAGTTTGAAAGCTCTTTTTCTATCTGCTCCCTGTCTCCTATAATTACAATCTGATCGCTTATCTCCTTTGATGCCAGAACAGCACCTTTGACAGTTTCCTGAGGGGCATTGTCGCCACCCATTCCGTCAAGTAATATTCTCATAATACTTTCTCCTCGCAATTCGCATTAAACATCGTCAACTGCTGTTGTAATCTTTAATCTTCTCGGCATTACCGTAAAGTGAAGCGGCAGCTTTTCGCCGGTTTCACCGTCAACATCCGTGCCGAATGCCACTTCTGACTCAACAAGCAGCTCGTCGGTTTTGAAATGAAGAACGTTTTTATCGTCCTGATGCTGGCCCTGAAGCAGCATAAAGAACAGCCTTACCATCTCGTAAAAAGGCATCTCCCTGAAAAGCAGTACATCCAGCTTGCCGTCGGATATGTCCGAGTCCGGCGACAGATGCTTGAAACCGCCCGCAGAGCAGCCGTTCATGACGAGCATGAAGTACATATCTTCTTTGTAAACCTTTCCCCCTGCTGTCAGCTTTACCGGCAGCGGCTTTAGGTTTGTGAGCTCCTGCGCTCCCGCCATGTAGTAAGCGAGCACACCGAGCTTGTCCTTCAGGTTAGGGTCGGTCTTTTGAGAAACGTCTACCATCGTTCCCATTGCCGCCACATTTATGTAGTACCTGCCGTTGCAGCAGGCAACATCCGCATAGGTGTAGTGATTACCGAGCGCAATATCGATCATCTTGTCGATATCGTGCGGCAGCTCCAGATAATACGCAAAATCATTTGCCGTTCCCGATGGAAATATTGAAACCGGGAGATTTATATTGTACTTTATCATCTGGTTCACAACGAGATTGATCGTGCCATCACCGCCTGCGACGATGACCTGGCGGTAGTCTTCGGTATGAATCGTCTGAAATACATATTCGAGGGCTTTGCTCTTTGCTCCCCGAACCGGTCTGACAACAAAACCCGCTTCCTGAAACCTCTCGATAATATGATCGAGATGGCTTGCAAATACGCCGTTTCCCGAAAACGGGTTATAAACCAAAAGTACTTTTTTGTAGCTCTTTATTTCTGCCATTTCTTTACTATTCCCCTTACCTCTCCTATTAAATAAAGTGAGCCTGCAAATATAACCGCATCATATTCATTTTTATGCTCTTTTGCATACTCGCATATCTCTTGTGTATTCCCCTTTAACAGGCATTTTCTGCCTGCTTCCTTCAAAAGCCCTTCAAGGCTGTCCGTCGAAAGCGCACGCGGATTTTTCGGCTCTGTGATTATAAAATCCGTTGCGAATTCGGAAAGCTTTTCAACTATTGCATGCGTATCCTTGTCCTTTAGCATACCGCAGGCAACGAGAATTTTCTTTCCCGGAAAATACCTGCCTACCGCTTCGGAAAGTGCTCTGACTCCGTCCTCATTGTGGGCTCCGTCAAGTATGACATAAGGCTCCTTTTCCATCACTTCAAGCCTTCCGATTTGCTTTGCATGTGCAAGCCCCGCATAGAGCCTGCTACGCTCGACCTTTATCTGCCGTGCGCGGCGCATTACCTCGAGTGCCGCCAGAGCTGTCATGCAGTTTTCAATCTGGTGCTCGCCGAGCATCGAAATCTCGACATCCGAGTAGTCCGTGCCCTGCAGCATCGTCGTGAACTTGCTGCCCTCAAGATCGCGGAAGGTATTGCCGTATTTGTTCTTTGTTGCGTCATACAGCACGCTGCCTGTCTCGTAAGCCTTTCTCGCAATAACCGCTGCAGCCTCGTGGTCCTTTACATTTGAAACCACAGGGCAACCCGGCTTTATTATGCCGGCCTTTTCAGCTGCAATCTCTGCGAGAGTATTTCCGAGTCTGTCTGTATGGTCAAACGATATCGAGGTGATAATCGAAACCAGAGGGTCCTTTATGATGTTTGTTGAGTCACCTCTGCCACCGAGCCCTACCTCGAGGGCCACATAGTCAGCGTGCTTTTCAGCAAAAAACACGAAAGCGATGGCGGTCACCACCTCAAACTCGGTGGGCGACTCAAAGCCTTCGTCTGTCATGTCCTTTACATGCGAAAGAACTGTTTCAGTTAACCTCGACAGTTCTTCGTCCGTTATATACTCGCCGTCAAACTCGATGCGCTCGTTGAAGACCTCGAGGAAAGGCGATGTGTAGATGCCCACCCTGTAGTCGTTTGCGCGGAGCGCTTCGTATATGTAACGGCATACAGATCCCTTGCCGTTGGTACCCGCAACATGGATGTATTTGAGTCCGTCCTGCGGATTGCCGAGGCGGTTCATAAGCTCGGTCATGCGTTCAAGACCGAGCTTTGAACCGAATCTGTTAAATTCTTCTATTTTTTCGACTGCGTTCATATGATTTCGCTTTCGCAAATTATAATTTCTTTTCAATCATTGCAAGGCGATCGATAACCTTTGCAAGCATCTCCTTGTACTGAGCCTGCTTGTCCTTTTCTGCCTGAATCTTTGCCTCAGGAGCCTTGCTTACAAAGCCCGGATTTGCCAGCATCTTGTCAACACGGGCAACCTCGCCCTCGAGTCTTACCTTTTCCTTTGTCAGTCTCTCGAGCTCTGCCTTGTAGTCAACCAGATCGTCAAGCGGGATGTAAACCTCTGCCACGGAGATAACCTGAGACATGGTTTCTTCAGGAACCTGAGACTTGTCTGTAACAAGGCTTACCTCAGTGATGTTTGCCATGGTCTTTATGTATCTCTCGCATGCCTTAAAGTCTGCAGCTGCATCGGCATTCGCAAGGATTACAGCGCGGAGCTTCTTTGAAGGTGCCGCCTCTGCCTCGATGCGGATGTTTCTTACAGCCTTGATGGTCTCCATCGCAAGCTGGAGCTTCTTTACCTCTTCAGGGAACTCGAGCTTTGCATCGTATTCAGGGAAGTGAGCACGAATCAGGAAGTTCTTTGGATTGCGCTCGCCGGCTGCCTCTGCCTTTTCCTTTTCGTCATGCGGCAGGTATCCCCAGATTTCCTCTGTGATAAACGGCATGAACGGGTGCAGGAGCTTTAGCATGTCCTTTAAGACTCTCACTAGGACATATCTTGCAACCTTTTTGTCCTCTTCGTCTTCGCCCCAGAATCTGCCCTTTACAAGCTCGATGTACCAGTCGCAGAACTCGTCCCAGATGAGGTCGAGAACTCTCTGGCCCGCAAGTGCCAGCTCGAACTTTTCAAGGTTTGCGTTTACATATTTTGCGGCGTCGTTTACACGCGCGATTATCCATTTATCCTCGTCGCGAAGTACCATCGCTGAAAGTCCCTTGCTGTCGTCTGCGAGAGGTCTGAAGTTGCCACCCTCGTCCTCGAGGTTCATGATGGCAAATCTCGAAGCGTTCCAGAGCTTGTTCGCGAAGTTTCTCGCCGCAACCAGCTTTTCCTCTTCGAATCTCATGTCGTTGCCCGGAGTGATACCGGTGGTGAGCATGAAGCGGAGAGCGTCTGCTCCGAAGTTTTCGATGACCTCGAGCGGATCGATGCCGTTTCCGAG
>DGGP01000120.1 GCA_002392265.1 Firmicutes bacterium UBA3871
ATTTGGGGCCTGTCCCCAGATTAGCTTTCAGATTAGCTTTTTTCTTTAGAGCTCTATAAGCCCTTTATCATACAGTGCCTTCACGGCCTTTATTACGCCGAACTTTGAGTGTTCGTAAGTCAGACCGCCCTGGAAGTAAACATTGTACGGTTCGCGGATTGGCGCATCTGCCGAAAGCTCGATTGACGAGCCCTGAACGAACGCCCCTGCCGCCATAACAACTTCACTTTCATATCCCGGCATATCCCAAGGAATTGGAGCCACATGAGCATCGATAGGCGCAGCAGCCTGAATGCCCTCGCAGAACGTAACCACAGCTTCAGCGGAGCCGAGTCTGACCGCCTGTATTATGTCGGAACGGATATCCTCAGGCTGCGGGCAAACATCGAAGCCCAGTCTTTTGAACACTTCGCCGCAAAGAACGGATCCCTTTACTGCACCGTTTACAACCTTCGGCGCCGTGAAAAGTCCCTGGAACATCGCACGAGTCTGACCAAATGTAAGCCCGCATTCGCCGCCGATTCCCGGGCAGGTCATTCGGTAAGAGATGTTCTCGATGAGATCCTCGCGACCGGCCACATAGCCTCCTGTAAGCGCAATTCCACCGCCCGGATTTTTTATAAGCGAGCCTGCGATTACATCAGCTCCGACTTCTGTGGCCTCGAGTGTGTCCAAAAACTCACCGTAGCAGTTGTCCACCATGCAGATGATGTCACTGCGAACGCTCTTTACAAAGCCGGCCCATTCGCGTATCTGGTCGATTGTTATAGCCTTTCTCCAGCCGTAGCCTGTGGCGCGCTGAACCGTGCACATGCGTGTCTTCGGGCCGATTGCACGGCCAAGGGCCTCCAAATCTATGCTGCCGTCGGGCTTTAGCTCAACCTGCTTGTACGTGATGCCGTAGTCCTTGAGACTGCCCATGCCTGTGCCGCGGATACCGATTACGGTCTCGAGCGTGTCGTAAGGCCCGCCCGTGCAGTAAATCAGTTCATCGCCCGGACGCAGGATTCCAAGCAGCGTGATAGAGAGCGCATGCGTGCCGTTTACGATAGTCGGTCTGCAGAGCGCCGCGTCAGTCTTGAAAACGTCGGCATATACGCGTTCGAGCGCTGCACGGCCCGGATCGTCGTAGCCATAGCCGGTGTTCCAGCCAAAGTGCATGTCGCTGATCTGATTCTTCTGGAAAGCAGACAGAATCTTGTACTGATTGAAAGCCATAATGTCGTCGAGTCTTTCAAAAACAGGCAATGCAGCCTGCTCTGATTCGTCTATAAGCTTTAATATCGGTTCATCAATTCCGAATGAATCCTTTAATAAATTAAACGTTTTTTCTTGCATTTTCTAACTCCGTTGTCAATAAAAATATTATGTAAACAAGCCCTCCGAAATCACATGGATTTTTCCGGATTTACCTGTTATCATCATTTATTATTTATCTATTATTTATCATCATCGTCCGATGACTGACCTTCTTTACGTTCCTTTTCCCACTCCATGCCACGCACGAGATCGCGCTTTGTGTTCATTTTATGAGCCGCATAGAGCTGCGTCGTTGTGACCTGCTCGTGATCCAAAAGCTGCTGAACGTCAAAGATGGAATTCCCCCTGACAATCAGGCTGGTAGCGGCTGTAGCCCTGAGCTTATGCGGACTGTAGCCTGCATTTCTCGAAACCTGCATACCAATTGAGGTATATTTTTTCGAAAGCTCACGAATCGACCTTTCCGTCATGCGCTTTCCCTGAAGCGAGATAAACAGCGCATCCTGATGCTCCTCGACAATCTGATCATCCTTTGGCCGCTCATTATTGATATAGTCGAGAACAACCTCTGTAACCGAGTCATTCAGCGGCATTACGGACTCCTTGTCGCGCTTTCTGTAAATTTTGAATTCGCCGCGGTTGAAATTAAACGAAGAAATGTTCAGCTGCTGAAGCTCCGAAATACGAAGCCCATAGGTTATAAACAGCATCAGAATCGCCTTGTCGCGCTTTTTTGTCTTTTCCCAGTAGTCGTGCTCCTTGCCGGTGAGACCCACACCCGTCGAAACGGCGTCGAGCATCAGCATAACCTCGTTGTCCTGGAGCGCCTTGATTTCACGTTCTCCCGGCTTTGGCACACGAATCGGATCAAAGCCGTCGGTTATGTTTTTCTCGAGCAGCCCGTCACGATAGAGCTGTTTGAAAAGCACCGAAACCGAAGATTTTTTACGCGCAAGCGTCTTGTTTCCGTTTTCATAGACGTAGATAGCCTTTTCGCCCTCTTTTTCGTAGTGGCGGCAGAAATCTATGAACATATTTATATCCACAGCCTGAATCAGCGCAAAGTCTGAAAGCTTGATATCCTTTGGCTCCTTTGCCGGCGTTATGTCCGGCCGCTCAGTTATCAGATAGTGGCAGAAAAAGCGCACATCAAAAAGATAAGCACGCCTCGTCATAGGCAGCACATTTCCACGCAGATAAGAAAAATAGCCACGCAAAAATCCCGGAAGCTCGCGCTCCAAAGCGGCGCATTCCGCCACGATATCGTGCTCTTTTTTCACCACATTGTCGGGCTTTGAGCTCTTGTTATGAACTTTTACAATCTTTGTTTTCTTTTCTTCATCCATAACTCTCACCACAGGTCGCCGCGAAGCCGCAAAGTCGCAAGGCCGCAAAATCGCAAGCCCGCACAGCCTTAAGACCGCTGTTTTCCGGCAATCGCAAGTATTTCCGCCATCGCCGCAGTCTCGTCAAGCTCGCTTAAGTTAACCCAGCGCATCTCTTTATAACGCCTGAGCCAGGTCATCTGGCGCTTTGCATAGTGGCGCGTGTTTCTCTTTACCAGACGCACCGCCTCGTCAAAGTCATATTCGCCGTTAAAATATCCGATTATCTCCTTGTAGCCTATGCCCTTCATTGAGATGTCATCAGCTGTAAGCCCCATTTCAAGAAGCCTTTTAATCTCCTCCTCAAGCCCCATTTCGACAAGCAGATCCACCCTCCTGTCTATGCGGTCATAAAGCTCCTGCCTGTCCCGCATCAGCCCAATCAGCGCATAACCATAATCGCCGGTGGGCCTGAAGCTCTCCTCGAACGCAGGAATCCCACGCCCCGTACTCTCCGCAACCTCTATGGCACGAATAAGCTTTTTCAGATTGTTCGGGTGGATACGCTCTGCTGCCTCAGGGTCCAGCTCACGCAGAAGCCCGTGCACATATTCCTTTCCACGCTCTTTTGCAAGCCCCTCCAGCCTTTCTCTAAAGCCGTCATCCCGAGGTGCACCCGCAAAATCCATTTCATAGATAAGCGAGCTGATGTACAGCCCTGTGCCGCCCGAAATTACCGGCACCTTGCTGCGCGAAAAGATATCGTTTATCGCTGCCTTTGCGGCAGCCTGATACTCGGCTACACTGAAGCCGCTACGAGGGTCAACAAAGTCCACCAGATGATGTCTGACCTCCGCCTGCTCCTCAGCGGTAGGCTTTGCCGAGCCGATATCCATAAACTTATAAAGCTGCATGGAATCGGCGCTTACAACCTCGCCATTCACAGCCTTTGCAAGCTCAATCGCATATTTGGTTTTTCCTACTGCGGTCGGGCCGCATACGCAGATAATTCTGTTCATATTTTACTGTATGCGCTTGAAGAACTTGTCAAGCTCGTAGCGCGTAAATTTTACAAATGTAGGCCTGCCGTGAGGACAGGAATAAGGATTGTTGCAACGTGACATATCCATCAGCAGAGCCTTGATTTCTTCTATGTGAAGTACGTCGTTACCCTTGACTGCCGATTTGCAGGATTTCGTTATTATGGCATTCAGCTTGCCATAATCGCTCATGTCTATGCGTTCCTCGTAATTTTCTATAAACGCATTCAGAAAATCGGTAGCCTCAAGCAGGCTCATAAACATCGGAATCGCCTTTACCGCATAGGTTTTCGGCCCAAAGCCTTCTATCTCAAACCCCATATTTTCAAGCACCTTCAGCCATCCATCGGAAAGTGCATCTGCCGCGGGAGTAGCATTAATTATGATTGGAACCATAATAGGCTGAACCGGCTTTTCCGACTCTTTAAACTCCTTTAGCAGCTTTTCAAAAAAGCATCTTTCGTGTGCTGCATGCTGGTCTATCAGATAGAAAGTATCGCCGTCAACGGCCATAATATATTTCCCGAAAATGGAGCCGAGAGGAATTAAGTTCTCGAATTTGAAAGGAATTACCTTCGGCGGTTCGGTCACATCGAGGCCTTTTTCACCGTAAACCGGTAAAGGAACCTTTTGCTCTGCAGCGGCAACATCAAAGCGCGACCCATCCTCAGGAGCATCTTTTTTGTATGAAAGATTGCTCGCAATTTCGGCATTTTCACGCATGGTTGATAATAAATTTGTTATGTTAACCTGCTGCTCCTTTTCGGTATTAAGTTTAGTTTTTTGCGTTAATGCAAATAATTTATTTAATTCATTCAGCTTTGGAGATTCGCTCCGAAGACTGTCCATCCCCTGCATCAGCTTATCCGAATTGTACATCGCATCGGCCGCAACGCCAAAGATTGCATTCTTGCTGTCGAGCGCTGTAATTATTGAATTTGTCACGGTTTCGGAAACAAAGGCCTCCTCATCAAAGCGTACATCCCTTTTGTTCGGGTGAATGTTCACATCCAGCTTGTCGGGAGGCAGCTCCAAAAAGAGAAAACAAATCGGATATCTGCCCTCGAACATCCTGTCGTGATAAGCCTGATTTACACCCTTTTCTATAACCTTTGAAGAAATGACGCGGCCGTTTACAAAGAAAAACTGGCTCCTGCGGCTGGTTTTATTGTTCATCGGAGATGAAACATATCCGTTTACATGAAGATAGCCCGACGTGAAATCCACAGGTACCAGCTCGCTTCCGACAGCCTTACCGTATATCGTTTGAATCGTTTCATAGAGATTGCCGCGGCCTGTTGTGCTGAAGAGGATATTACCTCCGCTTGTCATACGGAAACGAATCTTTGGATAAGCCAGCGCCATCTGCGACACGAAGTCTATAATCAGAGCACTTTCAGCATTGTCGGCCTTCATGAACTTCAGCCTTGCGGGTGTGTTGTAGAAAAGATCGCTTACAATAATCGTCGTGCCGTCCGGGCAGCCTGTCGGCTCGGCCTGCATGATTTCGCCGCCGTGCAGCGTCAGCTTGCTTCCGATGGCCTGTTTTGTAGGCTTTGTCAGAATTTCAAGCCGGGATACAGCAGCGATGCTTGCCAGCGCTTCGCCTCTAAAGCCGAGCGTGCTGATTCGGCCCAGGTCGCTGTCGTGCTCAATTTTACTGGTTGCATGTCTTGCAAAGGCGATTTGAACTTCGCCCTCGGGAATACCGCAGCCGTCGTCGGTTACGCGGATATAGTTCTTTCCGCCACCTTTGATTTCAACAACGATGGTACCTGCACCTGCGTCTATTGAATTTTCAACAAGTTCCTTTACTACGGAAAGCGGTCTGTCGACCACCTCGCCGGCAGCGATTCTGTCGGCAACCGATTTGTCGAGTATTTTTATCATAGATTCTTTCTTGCAAGCTCCTGGAGCTCCTCCAATATCTTGATTGCTTCGCTTGGGCGAATATCCATAAGATTGAGCGCTTTGAGCTGCTCAACTACCGGATTCGGCGCAAAGTCAAACATCGAAATCTGCATTTCACCGGATTCATCGACATTTCCACTGCCGCTACTGCCCTTTCGCTTTGAGTTCGCCTTGCCTCCCGCATATAGTGAAGCGGAGCTGTCACTGCTTTCGAGATCGGCAAGCCTGGCCTCTGCGTCATCGAGGACCTGCTTCGGAACGCCTGCAAGCTTTGCCACATGAATACCGTAGGACCTGCTCGCCGGACCCGGCACGATTTTGTGCAGAAAGACAATATCCCCGCCTGTGTCGGCCACATCGACGTTTAGATTTGTGCAGCCCTTTACCGTACCCTCGAGCGAAGTCAGCTCGTGATAGTGCGTCGCAAACAGCGTGCGTGCGCGGCGGCTGTCCGAGCAGAGATGATTAACAACGGCCCATGCGATGGAAAGGCCGTCATAGGTTGATGTCCCACGCCCTATTTCGTCGAGAATAATCAGCGATTTTCTCGTAGAGCAGTTTAATATATAAGCCAGCTCGCTCATCTCAACAAAGAAGGTCGACTGACCCATTGCGAGATTGTCGGAAGCTCCGATACGCGTAAATATGCGGTCGCAAACGCCGATTTTTGCGCTTTCGCAAGGAACAAAGCAGCCTGCCTGAGCCATCAGCACAATCAGCGCCGTCTGACGCATATAGGTCGATTTACCGGCCATGTTTGGTCCTGTAATCAGCAGCATCGAAGCATCGCTCAGGTTGCAGTACGTGTCGTTTGCGACAAAGAGACCATCCGTTATGGTCTGCTCGATTACAGGGTGTCTGCCGCCTCTGATGTAGATTTCATCCGAATCGCTGACATTAGGCTTTACATAGCCCAGTCTCGAGGAAACCTCCGCAAACGAGCAAAGAACATCCAAAACGGCTATGGCTGATGCTGTCTTCTGAAGCTCGCCCGTGTACTGCCCGGCCAGAGCTCTAAGCTCGCAGAACAGTTCGTATTCGAGCTGGTTTATCTTTGTTTCGGCGTTTAAAACCAGCGATTCCATCTCCTTTAATTCCGGAGTTATGAATCGCTCGGCGCCCACAAGCGTCTGCTTTCTGATATAGTTTTCCGGAATCATGTCGAGATTTGATTTCGAAACCTCAATATAATAGCCGAAAACCTTGTTAAAGCCGACCTTCAGATGAGTGATGCCGGTTCGCTGTTTTTCAGTGCTTTCAAGCGAGGCAATCCAAAGCTTTGCATCCTTTATGCCGGCCTTTAAATCGTCGAGCTCCTTTGAATAACCGCTCTTTATAAGTCCGCCCTCCTTTATCGTCATCGGAGGCTCCGAAACGATTGCAGCGTCAATCTTTTCATAGATGTCGCGCAGCGGATTGATATCTGCATTTATTTCCGAAAGCAGCCCGTCATTAAAATCCTGGAGACAAAGCTTTATCTCCGGAAGAGAGGCGATGGAATTACGCAAAGCGATCATATCCTTGCCATTTGCACCGCCGGTTGCAATGCGGCCTGCCAGCCTTTCAAGGTCATAGATTCCCTTCAGCGCCTCACGCAGATCGTTGCGAAGCAGCACCGAATCAAACAAAATCTCCACCGCATTGAGCCTGCGATTTATCTCTGCCGAGTCGCAAAGAGGCTCTCTGAGCCACTGCTTCAGCTTTCGCGAGCCCATTGCCGTCCCGCATTTATCGAGAACCCAGAGAAGCGAACCCTGCACCCTCTTTTCGTAGAGAGTTTCAGTAAGCTCAAGGTTTCTGATTGTGGCGCGGTCGAGCGACATATGGCCGCTTACTTCGTAGAGGGTGAGGTTTTTGAGATGCTCCAGCCCTTTCTGCGTTTCCGAAAGGTAGATGAGAAGCCCGCCGACGGCACAGATCGACTCTGCGTGGTCGCCAAGCCCCAGCCCCATGGCGGAAGAAATGCCAAACTGCTTACATATAGTGGCTTCGCAAGCCTTTCTGTCAAAATAAACCGAAGGTTTCCGGTTCATAAATGGGTGAATCAGATGCTCCACTTCATCGAGTGGCAGAACCTCTGCCGCTTCTTCTGACAAAACCAGCTCGCGCACATTTATGCGAACCAGCTCGTTTATCAGCGTCTGTTCACCTTCTCTGCCGTTTACGAATATCGTAGATGCGAGCTCGCCCGTAGTGATATCCGAATAGCAGAGTGAAATGTAATCTTCTGAAGTAAAAATCGAAGCAATATAGTTGTTTTCTTTTTCACTGAGCATGGTTTCCTTTGTCACCGTGCCGGGTGTCACAATCTGCACAACCTCGCGCGGAACCAGCCCCTTGCACGATGCAGGGTCCTCCATCTGCTCACATATGGCTATTTTGTAGCCTTTTTCAACCAATTTTGCAATATATGAATCGCAGGCATGAAAAGGAACGCCGCACATAGGCGCACGCTCCGGGAGTCCGCACTGCTTTCCCGTAAGAACCAGATCGAGTTCTTTGGAAACTACCTTTGCATCCTCAAAAAACATCTCGTAGAAATCCCCGAGACGGTAAAAGAGGATGCAGTCAGGATATTCTTCTTTTGTTGCAACATAATGCTGCATCATAGGAGATAAAGCCATAAGTCTTCCTTTTCTGTGTTATGCCCGGGTTCCGATATAGTAAAAGCCGTGGCATTTTGTCAGATGTACCGGGACGATCTGTCCGATCAGCTCGGCGTTTCCCGGGAAATGGACAACGCTGTTGCAGGCAAGCCGTCCGGTTACCAGAGATGGATCCTGCTCGTTGACCTGCTCCACCAGCACATCCATGACCTGTCCTTCAAAGCGGGCGGTCTGCTCTCTTCCGGTCTCCTGGACCAGAGCCAGCAGCCGGTCAAACCGGTCTTTTACCACATCCTCCGGTACCTGATCGGGCATTTTTGCTGCCGGTGTGCCGGTCCGTCTGGAATAGACAAAGGTAAAGGCGCTGTCATATTTCACACGGCGCACCACATCCATGGTCTCCAGGAAATCCTCCTCGGTCTCGCCCGGGAATCCGACAATGATATCGGTCGAGATCGTGATATCAGGCGCTGTCTTTCTGAGCTTATCAACGGTTTCGAGATATACTGCTCTGTCATAGTGGCGGTTCATGCGCTTAAGGATCCTGTCGCTTCCCGACTGGACCGGCAGATGTATGTTATGGCAGAGCTTGCTGCATGTTTTGAAGCAGCCTATCATCTTGTCCGAGATATCCTTAGGATGAGAAGTCATAAATCTGATTCT
>DGGP01000092.1:0-13248 GCA_002392265.1 Firmicutes bacterium UBA3871
AAAAGAACAGAGAATTCAGAAAACGGTTGACAATGCGCGCGAAAAACATTAAAATTCAATCAGCAAGTACTTAACGACACAATTGATATTGCGATAAAAAAGGGGGAAGTATGAAAAAGACTATAATCTTAGTGGTGGTGCTTTTGACGCTGCTTCTCGCAGCTTGCGGTACGCCGCAGGATGGCAGGATCGACGTCGCAAAGGCTTTCTGCAGTGAGTTCCACGAAAATGTGGACAATGTTGCGATGGGCGAACTTATTGACACTCTTTCCGCCGTGCCAAATCCGGAAGACCTGCAAGCCTTGGACGCAGACGGCATCCTTGCGATAGACACGAAAAAGCAAGCAAAGATGGAAGAGCTTTACGCTCCGCTTGAAGAATACTTCGCAGAAGGAGCTTTTGAGCGCTTCATCTCGCAGGCCCTTTTGTACGAATACCGCAAGCAGTGCTACGAACTGGAAGCAAGTCCTGCAATCACGGACTTTTCCGCGGCGGAGGGTGATGGCGGCACGCTGGATGTAACACTTATGCTGAGCACCGGCATTGAGGGAAAGGCAGACATAGAGCAGCACCTTCAGTTCACATTTGACGGTAATGAAAAGATCACAGATGTGTTCTTCACAAGCCGCAGCTTTTTAAACTAGTAGTATTAAGTCCAAACTCCGAAAATTTTTGACATGACGGGGCGTTAGTGATATGTCAAAGCTAGAAAAAGAAGCTACAGAAGAGTGGCTTGCCTTTTTTGCTGTTAATAAAAATATGGTAAAATGAAAAGTGCCCCTATTGCAGCGCGCCGAACGACCATATCAGGCGTACGGCGAACAAGCGACTGAAAACCATAGATAAATTAAAGGAATACTGCCTCGTGAACAATGTGCCGGTAGACAAGATGCGCTTCCACATCGGCGAGAATTACAAGGGCGCAAAGGCTTACGGCATCGGTCGCGGCGATGAGGTCGGAACCCTCGAAGTCGGAAAGAAAGCCGACATGGTTATCTGGTATGCGGACAGCTTTGGGTTCCTGTGCTATCGCATGGGCTCAAACCTCGCAATTGAGACAATCAAGGGCGGAGAGATATTTTAATAAAGCTTTTGGAAAGGCAGAGCACCGGCTCTGCCTTTTTATATTTGACTTTTTTGTTTTAGATTGATATAATACAAGCGTAATTAGAAGCAAAAATTCAAAAACAATATATCAAGAAAGGAGTTGGCCTATCATGACATATATGGACTTTACCTGTAATCTGTTGAAAAAGGCACCAGTCGGTGCACCTATTTATACAGGGCAAGTTGCAGAGAAAATGGCTGAACATTTTACTCTTGAGCGTAAAGAGGCTACAGCTGCAACTGCTGTTGCTTTCAAACGCATCATGGATGGTAAGTTAATTCCGGATCTGCGTTTTTATCAGAAAGGAATTTATTATAGAACGATTTCTACGCCTTTCGGCGAAAGAGGTATAGACAGAGAGCAGCTTGTTGCCGACAAATATCTGTTCCCCAACAAGGGATATGAAACGGGGCTTACTTTCCTTCATCGTATAGGGCTTACAACGCAGATGCCCAAAGAACGTGTAATTGCTACAAATATGGCAAAAGAATGCGCACGAACAGATAAGAAACTGGAAGTTGTGATTAAACCACCAAAGGCAGAGATAAGTGCGGAGAATAAAGATTATCTGCAAATACTGGATGCATTGGAGATTTTGGATAAAGCACCTATTGATGCAGAGCATCCATATGAGATAATAGCAGAACATATTCGGGAAAAAGAGTTGCGTTACGAAAGACTACTTTATTTTGCAGCTCATTATTACAACAAGAATACCGTCATGCAGCTTGCGCACACCGCCGGAGAAGGAGAGAAAAACAAATGAGATTACACCTCGATAAAGATGCCTTTCGAGTATTAATAGAAAGCGTTCATGAACGGACAGGATACAGAAGCGATGTTTTGGAAAAAGATTATTATGTAGTGCTTATACTGAAGGAACTTGCAGAGAAACAAGCTGCTGGTTTGCCTGCTTATTTTAAAGGCGGAACCGCATTATACAAAGCCCTTAAAACTACAAATCGTTTTTCTGAAGACATAGATTTGTCCGTTGATACCAGAGGCATAAGTCGTTCGCAAAGTGATAAGCGATTAGAACAAGCCACAAAGAAATACGCTTCTTTAATGCGTGACCCGGCAAGCGGAAAAACGAATCGTTCAGAAGTCATTGCCACATATATCTATGAACCGATAACTGTCTATGATGCAAACGATGCGCTACAGCGGTTTGGAAAGGTAAAAATTGAAGCAACATCGTTCACCATCAGCGAGCCGATTGAAAGGTTGGAGGTTTCCGCTATGTTGTACAGCCTTGCTTCGGAAAGAGAAAAGCGGATTCTCGAAAAGGAGTATGACGTAAGGCCGTTCTCTGTTTTAACCATCTCTATGGAGCGAGTTTTTATTGATAAGCTCTTTGCTGCAGAAGCATATGTGCGGAGAGCTGCTGAGCCGCATCGGGCTTTTGAGGCGGCAAAACATATTTACGATTTGGCAGTTATCGGGGAACACGAAAAAATCGAGAGCCTTCTCTCCGATAAGGATCAAATGAAGAGACTCTTGGATATACGTATCACTGAAGAGAAAAATCGTCTTGATGGGATAGCAGGTGTAATGCCTTCGGAGTTCTCTTTCTTTTCGGAAGCGGCGAAAAGCATAGCAATTCGTAAGGCTTACAGCACCATGCAAAGCCAATATGTGCTTCGCGAAAGTGATTGTATTGATTATGAAAATGCAATGGAAGCTATATCTTCCATCCAAGAAAAACTGGTGAAAAATCCATCGTGGCGCGAATATAAACTATAAAGAATAGTATATTAAGGGCTGGAAGACTTGCGAGCACTTCTGTCGAAAATTTTGGCAGAAGTGTTTTTCAAGTGTCCGTTCATCTGAGCAGATATAGATTGCTCATTTGATGCGCGTCAAATGAGAGTTGAATAAAGCGGTGCCAAAAGAACAGAGAATTCAGAAAACGGTTGACAATGCGCGCGAAAAACATTAAAATTCAATCAGCAAGTACTTAACGACACAATTGATATTGCGATAAAAAAGGGGGAAACATGAAAAAGATTTTAACCATAGCGATAGCAATCGTTTGCTGCGCGGTTTCCGTTGTCTCTTTGGCAGAGCCCTATGAGGCTGCTGATGATTCGGCGGTGGCGGACACTATAGCTATGCTGGAGGCGCAGTACAGCACCCTCGAAGGGCAGATTGTCTGGGCGGGTGAAGAAGAGTTCGCTGTTTACGAGGTATTCAAAAAAGAAGCAGGCACCTATACAACATCTATCGGAAAAATAAAGCCAATCGTTATTGGAGTTGCGACCGTTGTCAGATCCAAGGAGGATTCTTCGTTTGTTCGGGTAGAGACTCTTCCGTATATAGAAATCGTTGCACCAGATGCAGACTGGGATGGTGGGGACTTTTCAATTAATAACGATGGGAGCGGTAAAGTAAGGATTTCCTCTGTCGGCTGCTTCTTCAGGGGGCTTGCTACTTCCAGCAAACCGCCGGTTAAATCCGAGAATGTAACCGTAGCTGTTTACGTAAACTTTGAATAAATTGAACTAAAAAACCGCTTCACCTGTCAAAAGGTGTAGCGGTTTATATTATTCGCTTTATGCTTTACCAGTCGGAATCCCAGTCGCTGCCGGAATCCCAATCCCAATCGTCATCGTAATCCCAGTCGTCGTCATCATCCCAGGATGAACTCCAGTCATTGTCATCGGACCAGGAGCTCCAGGAGGAGTCGTCGTCCTCGTCGTACCAGACAGAGTCGCTGAAATCATCAAAGTCATAGTCGTAATCGTAGTAATACGATTCGTAATACTCGGCCATGTCCTCGAGAGGCTTGTCGGTAGGCAGCCATCCGGAATCATCATATCTGTACCAGCTGTTGCTCTGGTTATAATAGTGCTGTCCGTTGTAGTTATAATAACCTGAAGCATCTGTCGACATCAGGTAAAAAACAATACAAAAAAGCACAAAAAACGCTATACCTACAACTAAAAGAATCTTTTTCCATTTTGGCCAGGGCTGGTGATTTTTCCTCTTTGCAGGGGGCCGGCTGCCCGGAAGATTTGCTTCCTCGTGGTTGTTAAACTCCGTGCGCAGCTTTTGGAAAATCTCGTTTACCGCATAGGCTTCATCTGTTCCCGAATAGCGAACCGCACGGCTCCCATCGGCTTTGTTTTTATAAACGACAAAGTTTGAACCGTCTTTGTATATTCCATAGGCCTTTGCACCCTTGTAATTTTCGCCTATATGGAAATGCATCTTTTCGAGAGGCACATTCCGCAGGCGGCAATATTCCTTCAGCTCATCAATCGTGTGAGGCACGCCGTCGGCTGCGCGCTTTGTATGGCTGTTCGGCGCACCGCAGTGCGGGCAGACGGTTAAATCATCTTCGAACAGGTTTGAACAATATTCGCATTTAATCTGCATAAAACATCCTCCTGATTTGTCCGCATTCAATTATACACTAAAGGCCAATAAAATCCACCCCAAAAGCGAAAAAGAAAGAAAAAATCCTTGCATAAATATACCTAAAAGCGTATCATATTAACCACAAGCGTAAAAAAGGAGACATATCATGAAAAGCCCGATAAATCAGAGTAAACAGGACATATACGTAAAAGAATTTCAAAAACTCATTCGCAAGGAAACCGTTTCTTCGCGTGAAAACAGAGACCGCACAAAGTTCCGCGAGTTTCACGATATTCTCCGTGAGGTCTTTCCAAAGGTCTTTGAGGCATGCGAATTTCGCGAGTTCGACGGCTCAATCCTCCTCCTCTGGAAGGGAAAGGACCGCAGCAAGCCCCCTATTATGTTCATGAACCACCACGACGTTGTGGAAGCAACCGGCAACTGGAAATACCCTCCTTTTTCCGCAGAGATAGCGGACGGCAGGATTTACGGCCGCGGCACCTTTGACACAAAGGGCGGGCTCTACTGCATGCTCCGCGCCGGAGAAGAGCTGATTACCGAAGGCTTTACGCCTGACCGCGACATATATTTTGAAAGCACATGCAACGAAGAAAATACACAGGAAGGCGCTGCAGCCATTTCAAAGTGGATGAAGGAAAACGACATACACCTTGCGGCAAGCTTTGACGAAGGCGGCAATATTATGGAGGTGCCGGTAGAAGGTGTAAAGGGTACCTTTGCTATGGTAGGACTCGGTGAAAAGGGCTGCGCAGAGATTAAGTTTACTGCGCGCTCTGCAGGAGGTCATGCAAGCGTGCCGCCAAAAAATACGCCGCTTGTTCGACTCGGCCGCTTTATGGCTGAGGTCGAAGACACTGTAGCCTTTGACAGGAAAAAGTCTGACGTTCTCGAAGAGCTTCTTCGCCGCCTCGAGCCGTTTATGGGAGGGCAAAAGATAAACACTGACGACTTTGAATCGCTTACGCCTACGCTAAGGGCGATGCTTGCAACAACGCTGGCCTTCACGATGGCGCATGGCGCGGAGGGCGCGAACGTGCTGCCGCAGGAGGCTTACATAATAGGAAATATGCGCTTCTCGCATCATGAGGGTCGTGATAAAGCGATGGAAAAAGTGCAGAAGGTGGCCGATAAATACGGCATTGAGATAGATGTGTACGATCCGGGCTTCATTTCGACGATTTCGCCTTATGACGGGCCGGCTTTCCAAGTGATGGAATCCGCGATAAAAGAGATTTTTCCAAATGTTGATGCGGTGCTGCCATATATCTTAAACGGTGCATCGGATTCGTCGTTTTACGGTGAGGTATGCGATCAGTGCATGCGCTTTCTGCCATTCGAGGCAGACGCAGAGCAGATGGCGGGCGTGCACGGCCTAAACGAGCACATAAAAGTGGATTCACTCGCCCCGGCGGTGGAGTTTTATAAGTATATAATGCGAGAATACAAATAAAATATGAGCCTATATGCGCCGCAAATTATAAACGTGGAGGCATATTCCAAGCCCAATCAAAAATATTGCAAGTACTATTAAACCTGGGGAGCCGGTACCGCCCAGTATCTCATTGTGGCCGAAAAGCAAAAAAAAGGTAAAAAATATCCAAACCATAGAAGGTAAAATGCGGCTTAGCTTTGGGGCTTCGGCAGCGTCCGACTCCTCCTGATAAAAGTAAACTGCACATGACAGTTCAACTGTAAACCAGATAGCTATCGCTATAATCCCCACACCAAAAGCATATGCACGAGTCAAGGTTCCGTCAAGGGCGCCTGCTATGAGCACGAGAAGCGGTATAAACTCACCGACTGCCAGCGACTTCCACTGCCAGGTTGCCAGCATGACAGCTTCGCTTACCGGAAAGCACCTATAAGCAACCTCTTCCTCTCGGAAAAATTTTGGCATTTCCCGGTCAATCCATAAAGAGGTTATAAACATGCTCATTAGGCAGGTGATGTCTTTAAAGTTCGCATTTCGAGAAAAGATGAACACCATCCATAAAAGCTCCAGTGCGAGGACCACGCCAAGCCTAAAGAGCCCGTCCCGGTGCAGCTTAAAATACTCCAAATTCTTTTGTCTTTGATTCATTTCTTCCACCTAAACCGCCTCTTCCCTAAGGATATCCTTTATCGCCTCCTGCAAAGTTCCGCCGAACTCTGCGCGCAGCTCGTCGCAATTCTTGTACAGCGTAATTTTTCCGTCCTTTAGTACGCAGGCATCGTCGAAAAGCTTTTCGATTTCGCTGATAAGATGCGTTACTATAATCATCGAGGATTCTTCACCAAAGCTGTCCAGTATTGCATCAATTACCACATCTCTTGCAACAACATCGATTGCACCGAGCGGCTCGTCCAAAATATAGAGCTTTGCTTTGCGCGCCATAGTCAGTGCAATTTGAGCCTTTTCTGCGGTTCCAAGTGATATCTCTCCGGAGCGCTGCAGAGGATCTACTTCAAAGCGTTCAAGCAGATTCAGGCACTTTTGCCTGTCAAAGTCATCGAAAAATCTTTCGTAAATATCAATAATCTCTGATATCGACAGCTTCTCCGGAAGAGCAAGCTTCTCCGGCAGGTAAGCAACGTAGTTTTTCGTGATACATCCGGGACGGCTCCCGCATATGCTGACCTTTCCCTCATAACCTCTGGTCATTCCTGCGAGTATTTTAAGCAGTGTTGTCTTTCCGCTTCCGTTATTACCGAGTAGTCCCACAATCCTTCCTGCAGGGATTTCTAAATTAACACCCTTCAGAACCTCACCGGTCAGGAAGGATTTTCTCAGGTCTTCAATTTTTAGAACTGTTTCTCTGTTTGTGTTTTCCATCTTATTTTCCTCGTATTCTCCAATTTCGCTTTTAATCGGTCATATATTGCTTCATTTTCCGGTAGGAAACATAAATTAAAGTCGCTGCAAGACAAAGGCTGACTATTATGGTGATCAGCATTTTTACGTGCATATTTCCGACAAAGAGACGCTCCGCTATGTCCGAGCGGAAGACAAACAAAAAGAGGATAATAAACGTGAAAAGCTTTTTTAGAGCAGCTTTAAGCTTACTATCTTTTTCTTTTTCATCCTTGTAATCAAAGGCTCCGTTTGTTAAAAGCGCTGCGGCTAAAAACAAAGCTCCGGAAAGAGCGCTTGCAATGTAGCAGGCAGTATCGGCTACCATATGCCTTGGCGTAACGACGAAGGATGCCACAATCGAATGGGCATTATAGTTTTCCGGAAGCATATCATAGATGACCAATGCTCCGGCGAGAAGTATGGTGTAAAAAGAGAACAACAGCATAAGTACTGTGAGCTTTGCGGCGAGGGTTTCTGCGGCTGTAAACCCAAACTGTCTGCAAAAGAGCATGTTTTTGCCATTGAAATTATCGGACGCAATACCTTGCACCGCATAGACCATTGGAAAAAGGGTAAGAACAGTCATAAACGCCGTAAAGGATTGTGCAAAGTATATGATGGCGACTCCCAATATACACATGGCGATTGTTAGCATCACGGGAGTTTTCGCCAAGGCAATCTCAAGCGCAGTGGCTTCTCCCAATCTCTTTATTTTATTCATAAGACTCTTCCCCCAATTTAATAAGTGCCCCACCGGCGTATGTGTATGTGGCAAGGTAGCCTTCTCCAAGCACATCGACTTCGCTGAATTTCCTAAGTAGGTCCTCAAGCTCCGGCTTTAAGCCCAGGTCGTGCAGCCGGTGCCACTTTGCTTCGAACAGGCGCTTTTTGTCGGCCTTTGTACGTGACAGATTGGAAAAACTCCTGTATATGTCAGAGTTCCTCTTGTTGAGTGCCCACTTGGGAAAGCCCTCGTAGGTTTCGTCCTCATATTCGATATTCACTTCCTTCGGGGGAACCTCGTACCAATCGGTCTTTTCGCCGGTCAGTATGTTTAGGTCATATCTGTAACCGCCTGTCATGTCTTTGACATAGCACCAACCGTCATCCTCCGTAGTTTCGGTAAAGAATATATCTTCAATTTCGTATGTCACATCAGCCCCATTTGGGAACTCATTTTTCTTGGTAAGCTCACAGAGCTTTTCAAAATCGCGGTTCAGTATAACTATCTGCCTTTTCTCGTCGACTATCGTTCCGATGTAAGCAATTATATACTTACCGTTTTCTGAGGCGTTTGCTTCGTTGCACATAAATTTCTTAAATGTCCCACCCTTTTTAAGCTCGTCCAAGGTAGTGACAAACGATTCGTCCTCTGACCAAACCATTACCACATCCGCATCCAGAGTAACCGTTGCAGGCCCGAAGATAACGTTGCCCTCCTTGTCCAATAAGAAGTCCTCGTATGAACCGCTTTTATAAGCAATGATACCCTGATCGCCGGGCTCTATTTCTTTGAAGCTCTCATACGCATTTAACTCGGTAATCACTTCCGCATACTGCCCGATTTCATCGAGGATTGAAGAGGCCTCTTCTTCGTCAAGCGGCACGCCTTTTTCAACCCAAAGTCCTTTCACATAGATTGCCAGACCAATTAGAAGTACGCACAAAAGTACTATAACTATGATTGATAAAACAAATGGGTTTTTCTTTAAAAGTTTCATTCTCCGCCCTTACCTCTCAAAAAATCTCCAAACTCCTCCGGGGAGAACCCCAGCGCTTTCATCTCTTGTGCGAAGCTTTCCGCAGCCTCTCTTGCCATGGCATGCCGCAGCTCCTCTATCGCAGCTTGATCGGCCGCCACATATCTGCCCTGAGCCCGTTCAGTTTCAAGGAGCCCTTCTCTTTCAAGATCAAGCAAGGCCCTCTGCACGGTGTTGGGGTTTACGCCAAACGTAGCCGCCATTTCTCTTACCGACGGAATTCGGTCGCCGGGCTTCAGTTCGCCGGAAACAATGGAATGCTTTACCGCATCCATAATCTGCACATATATTGGAATGTTTCTGTCCAAAAGCTTTTCCACGGGGACCTCCTTTCTGTCGGTAGTTCGATTTGTGTATTACTGTATTAATCACTTAATACAGTAATCTCTTTTATTCTTTTTGTCAAGATACAAAGGAAAAAACCTATTTTGACAGCAATATTTCGCATTACGCAACATCGTTTCGACATTTGAGAAAATTTTACGATTTTTGGGGCGAAAAAAGCCCTTTTTTGTTGAAAAAGATTTGGCAGAGGGGTACATTATTACTTGAGAAAAGCTTTACGCTGCACGAAATGAAAGTGGCGATTAAAACGAAAAGGAGAGCGAAAAATGAAATTAGTAGATATGAAGGTTACCGATTACCTTGACCTTTTAAAGAGTGACGCTCCCGCACCGGGCGGCGGCAGTGTTTCCGCACTTGCGGGTGCACAGGGCGTGGGCCTTTTTATGATGGTTTGCGACCTCACTACCGGCAAAGAAAAGTATGCCGCATTTGAAGCAGCATGCAGGGAAGCAAAGGAGAAGGGCGCAAAGCTCTTTACCGCACTGCACGACGGTATCGACAAGGACACCGACGCATACAACCTCATCGCCGCAGCATTCAAGATGCCAAAGGATACAGACGAGGCAAAGGCAGCGCGCAGCAAGGCTATCGCAGAAGCTACGCTTACCGCAACTCAGATTCCTTTCGACAACCTCACATATTGCTACGAAGGCCTCAAGATTGCATCAGGGCTCACAGACAAGACAAACCCTAACTGCGCATCCGACCTCGGCGTTGCAATACTGAACCTCTGGGCAGGCATGCAGGGAACGTGGATGAATGTAAAGATCAACCTCCCGGGTGTAAAGGACGAAGCAAAGAAGGCTGCATTCCTCGCAGAGGGCGAAAAGATGATGGCAGAGGGCAAAAAAATCGCAGAGGCAAAGTACGAGGAAATCCTCGCAAAGCTCTAAAAAGCAGAGGCTATAAATATATTCACATAAACATAAAACAATAAATCTATAAAGATATCACCGCTAAAAGGTAGAAAAGGAGAAAAAAATGGCAGTTATCATCGAATCCATTCCTAATATTTCCGAAGGCAGAAGAAAGGACGTAATCGAGGCCTGCGTAGACCAGATCAGAAACACTCCGGGCTGCACTCTTCTCGACTATTCTTCAGACCCTAACCACAACAGAACAGTTATCACCTACATGGGCGATATGAAGGGCTGCGAGGAAGCATCCGTAAAGCTTGCAAAGAAGGCAGCCGAGCTGATTGACCTCACAAAGCATGAGGGCGAGCACCCAAGAATGGGCGCAGTTGACGTAATGCCTTTCGTTCCTATCAAGGACGTAACAATGGACGAGTGCGTAGAGCTTTCCAAGAAGGTTGGCGAAAGAATCGCAAAGGAAGCTGACATTCCTGTATTCCTCTATGAAAAGTCCGCATCCGCGCCTCACAGACAGAACCTCGCTGCAATCCGTAAGGGTCAGTTCGAGGGTATGGCTGAAAAGGTAAAGGATTCGCAGTGGATTCCTGATTTCGGCGGACAGAGAATCAACGCTACAGCAGGTGTTGTTGCGGTTGGTGCCCGTCCTGCACTTGTTGCTTACAACATCAACCTCTCAACCTCAGACCTCACTATCGCAAGCAACATCGCAAAGATCATCCGTCGTTCAAGCGGCGGCCTTGAGGCTGTAAAGGCTCTCGGCGTAATGCTCGAAGACAGAAACATCGCTCAGGTTTCAATCAACATGTGCGACCACAACGCAACTCCACTCTACAGAGTAACTGAGCTTGTAAAGGCAGAGGCTGCACGTTACGGCGTACACGTAATCGGAACAGAGGTTATCGGACTTTGCCCAATGAAGGCTCTGATTGACTCCGCAGAATACTATCTCCAGATTGAAGATTTCGATTTCGACAAGCAGGTTATCGAAAATTATCTCATCTAATAATCATATACTCGAGGAAAGACCCCGCAGCCGTTTTCAGAACGGAAAAGCGGGGCTTTTTCAAAATAAAAAAAGGACAAATTAGGTATTTGTTCAAATATTGTTTAAAAAGGCTTAAAAAGAAGTTAGTGTGCTATAATGCATACGATAAAACGGTTAGAATTTTACCTTTTATAGAGAATCTGTTTTGTACAAATGAGGTGTTTATTATGGCAAACAAAAAACTTATGATCAACCCGGCTTGGTGTAAAGGCTGTGGTATCTGCGCCGAGTTTTGTCCAAAGAACGTTTTGGAGATTCAGCGTGAAAAAATCAGAATAGTTGACATTGAAAGCTGCATAGGCTGCGGACTTTGCGAACTTCGCTGCCCTGACTATGCAATCTGGGTAGAAGAAAAGGAGGAACAGTAGGATGGCAGAACGTTTTGCATTATTACAGGGCAATGAAGCCTGCGTAGAAGGTGCTATTACCGCCGGAATGAGATTCTACTCCGGTTATCCTATCACACCTTCCACAGAAATCGCTGAAGGCAGTGCAGTAAGGCTTCCACAGGTGGGCGGCAAGTTCGTTCAGATGGAAGACGAAATCGGCGGAATCGCTGCTGCAATCGGCGCATCGGTAGTCGGCGCAAAGTCGATGACAGCAACATCCGGTCCGGGATTCTCCTTAAAGCAGGAAAACATCGGTTATGCTGCACTTGCTGAAATTCCGGTAGTAGTTGTTGATGTACAGAGATCCGGTCCTTCAACAGGACTTCCTACCAGCCCTTCACAGGGTGATGTGATGCAGGCTCGCTGGGGAACTCACGGAGACCATCCGGTTATCGCAATTTCACCTTGCTCTGTACAGGATACTTATTTCCAGACAATTCGCTGCTTCAATCTGGCAGAAAAGTACAGAACACCGGTTATTCTCCTGATGGACGAAATCGTCGGCCACATGAGAGAGGGTATAGAGCTCGTTCCTGCCGAAGAGCTTCCTGAAGAGTTCAAGATTGTAAACAGAGACAACAATATGGTAGACGGAAAGCCTTATGCTTGCGCAAAGGGCGAATATGTACCTCATCAGCCACCTTTCGGCACAGGTACCCGTTACAACATCACAGGACTTTACTCCAATGAGTACGGCTTCCCTACAAACGATAATTCCATCGCTCACGCAAAGGCAACGAGAATCATGGAAAAGATCGAAAAGAATCTTGATGATATCCTCGACTACGAAGAAGAAAACCTCGACGATGCTACAGTTGCAATCGTTTGCTACGGCGGAACTACCAGAGCAACGATGGAAGCTGTTGCACAGCTCAGAGACCAGGGCGTAAAGGTCGGCATGTTCAGACCTGTTACCGTATGGCCTTTCCCGGAGCAGAGACTCAAGGAAATCGCAAAGAAGGTAAAGACAGTCCTCGTTGTAGAGCACAACTACGGACAGCTCGTAGAAGAAGTTGAAAAAGTCGTAAAGGGCGCCGCTAAAGTAGAGTTCCTCGGAAAGTGGGACGGAACTACCATCACGCCTGCTCAGATCATTAACAAGGTCAAGGAGGTAAGCAAGAATGCCAAGTAAATTAGTAGAAAAATCCTTCCGTATGGAAAACCTGCCTCACATCTGGTGTCCGGGCTGCGGTCACGGTATCCTGATGAGAGACGTAGCTCAGGCTATAGAAAACTGCAAGCTCGATCCTGAAAAGGTTGTTATCGTATCCGGTATTGGATGCTCCTCCAGAGCTGCAGGATACATGAACTTCAATACACTTCATACAGCACACGGTCGCGCAATCGCATATGCAACAGGCATCAAGATGGCAAACCCTGAGCTGAAGGTTATCGTAATCACAGGTGACGGCGACTGCACAGCAATCGGCGGAAACCATCTGATTCACGCTTGCCGTCGTAACATAGACATGACCGTTGTAGTATTCAACAACAACATCTACGGCATGACCG
>DGGP01000092.1:13282-13543 GCA_002392265.1 Firmicutes bacterium UBA3871
ACGGCATGACCGGCGGACAGTATTCACCGACAACACCGACAGGTGAAAAGGGAACAACAGCTCCTTACGGCAACATCGATAACGTATTCGACATCGCAGGACTCGCACAGGCAGCAGGCGCTACCTATACAGCAAGAGGTACTGCTTACCATGCAACTCAGACAATCAAGCTCATCGAAAACGGCATCAAGAACAACGGCTTCTCCCTGATCGAGGGCGTTTCCGTATGCCCTACATACTACGGCCGCAAGAACAAGAAGG
>DGGP01000128.1:0-14299 GCA_002392265.1 Firmicutes bacterium UBA3871
GGACTTCTGCGAAAGAGTAACCTACGGTACGGCAAACTGTGAACTGGTATTGTTCTTCGGCTCAAAATATACGGCAATAGTGGACGCGGGCATGTGCTATCCGGTGCCCAAAATCATTGAAAACATTGACGCGGCTCTGAAAAAGCACGGCAGGGACAAAATCGACCTCATTCTTATTTCCCACAGCCACTACGACCACGTCGGCGCTCTGCCGTATTTCCTGAAGAAATGGCCTGAACTCAAGGTTTACGCTTCGGCAAAGTGCGCAAAGGTATTTTCCAGCGAAGGCGCAAGAAAGGTCATGAGGGAGCTTGGCGAAAATGCGAGAGAATCCTATCACGACGGTATGTGGAAGAGCACGGAAATCATCACCGATCCGCTGCGCGTTGATGTAATAATCGGCGAAGGCGACAGGGTTGAAATCGGACAAAAAGAAGGCGAGCAGTATTTTGAAGTACTCGAAACAAAGGGACACACAGACTGTTCACTGACATTCGGCCTGATGCCTCAAAAGATTCTCTTTACCAGCGAATCCACAGGCGTTTACGGTAACAGAAACTTTGTACATACCGCAAACCTGAAGAGCTATCACGATGCTATCAATTCTGCAAAAAAATGCAAGGCCTGGGGCGCAAAGAGAATAATTTCTCCTCATTACGGCCTGGTTCCGTCCGAAATAACGGACACATACTTTGATATATTTATAAGGAACTCGGAAATTGAAAAGGACATGATTCTGGACTTCAGGGATAAAGCAAAGGACATGAACGAAATGCTCGAGTTCTTCAAAGGCGTTTACTGGTGCCGGGAAAGAAAAAACGAGCAGCCGATAGGCGCTTTTATGGCGAACGCAACGCCGATAATAAACACAATTTTAAGGGAATTTGGGAGAGAGTTTTAATTAAATGCAAACAGGGAAAACACACATTCTGAAAAGGGCTGCGGCGCTGGGACTGGCTGTAAGCCTTTTCATGACCTGCCTGACGGGCTTTACTTCAAAGCAGGGCCTCGGCGCGGTCTACAAAACCGACACCTACGAAATTTTTGATAACACTTACTACACTCAGATCAGAGGCGAGCACCCTACAAACGGCATTGAAACGGCACACATTGTAGAGGCCGACATTACCGGCAGCAAGCTTCAGGCATTTGTCATCAACGGCGAAGTCAGATCCACAGCCAGAGTAAGCGATTTTATTTCCTATCTCGAGGGACAGGGCTACAAGGTGATAGCAGGCATAAACGGCGACATCTTTGACACCTCCTCGGGCACCGCAAAGGGCCTCGTAATTCACGACGGTAACATTGTAACGGGCGGATACGGCTCGGACAGAGTATTTGCAATTACAAAGGATGGCAGAGCTACTATTGAGCCTGCAAATCTGAATTACAGCCTTCTTTGCACAATTGAATATCAGGAGGCTGTGTCGAGTGCTTCTGCGATTATGGTTCCGGTGACAAAGGAAATCACGGTTACCGAGGCTGCAATAGGCGATGACGGACAGCCGATTATCGGCGAGGACGGTCTGCCTGTAATTAACAAAAGAATCGAAACGGTAACCGAATATGTGGAGCAGCAGACAACGGAAACCGTTTATGAAACAGTAACAAAGGATAAACAGTTAAATATAGGATTTTTCAATGTGCCTCACGGTGGGGCAAACGCCCTGCATGTTTACAACAGGCATTACGGCAGCTCGACAAAAACAACCGGAGTAAATGCCGAGGCCTTAATTGAAGTGGAGGATGTTCAGTTCAAGGTTAACGGAACGGTTAAGGGAGTTGTGAAATCAGTAGGCACAAACACTGCAAATACTGCGATTGGAGACAATCAGATTGTCCTTTCGACAGTTCAGGGTTCTGAAACCTACAATTACATTTCAATGCTGAAAATCGGATCGGAAATTCAGATAAATATTACGGATCCGAATGAATCAAATTTAAAAAATACAAAGGAAGCCGTAGGCATTTATTACTCGCTTGTTGAAAACGGCAGGAACGTTACCGTTGGTGCGACAATAAATCCGAGAACTGCAATCGGAGTCAAATCAGACGGGACACTCGTTTTGCTTGAGGTCGACGGCAGACAGTCTGCTGTATCAAAGGGACTGGGGCTTTCAGACCTTGCGGATATGATGATAGATCTCGGCTGCGAATATGCGGTTAACCTCGATGGGGGCGGCTCCTCTGTGATGTACGCCAGAAAGCCGGGCGAAAACAGCACGGCGACGCGCCTTTCAAGCCCGAGCGAAGGCAGTGAGCGAAAGGTGGCGAATGCGATAATACTGGCTTACAAGGCGGGAGGCTCTTCGTCCGAAGCAAAGCATCTTTCGGTGGTTCCGTCAAATCTTTTGGCTATGCCTGGGGCGAGCATAAACCTTAATGCCTACGCATCAAACGCAAACTATGAGCCTGCAAGACTTTCGGGCTCTGTCAGCTACAGCGTCAGCGGCGACGGAAATCCTCAAATCAGCGGAAATGTTCTAAAGGTCGGAACTGTTACGGGCACAAATACCGTAACTGCGAGAGCCGGCAGCGCTTTTGGTACAAAAGCAGTTACAGTTGTAAATGATGTAATTATAAAGCCGTCTGTGAGCAAGCTGAATGTCGAGGCCGGCGAGACCAGAGACATAAACGTTTCCGCTTACTACGGCTCAGCTAACGTAAACGTGCCGGTTGCCTGCGATGATTCGCTGTTTAGCTTCAGCTGCGACGAAAATATCGGAACAATAGATGAAAACGGTGTCTTTACTGCAGTTACCGGAAATGCCGAAACCGGCAAAATCAGAGTTTCCTACGGCGCAAACGTAGTGTCGATAGATGTGAAGGTAGGCGCAAATATAATTGTCTTTGCGGATACAGGTGACCACTGGGCAAAGGAATATATTGGCAGACTTGCAGGGCTTGGCTATCTCGCGGGAATGGGTGAAAACAGATTCGAGCCTGACAGCAGCCTGACCAGAGCTCAGTTTGTGGCAATGCTTGCAAAGATTGACGGTGCTGCGGTAACGGAAAGCGCAGTGCAGCTTACGACAGATGCGGCCTTTACCGATGTTCATGCGGATGACTGGTTCGCTCCTTATGTGGCATGGGGCGTGGAAAAGGGCATTACAAACGGCATGGGTGACGGCACATTTGCGCCAAACAGTCAGATAACACGTGAGCAGATGGCTGTTATGCTTTTGAAATATTCATCAAGCGTAAGCTTCATGCTGCCGCAGACAGTTACTCTTCCGACCTTTACAGATCAGAGCTCAATCAGCGACTGGTCGATAAATTATGTATTTACCGCTGCCGGAGCGGGCATACTTTCCGGCTTTGACACCGGCGAGTTCAAGCCTCAGGGCAGCGCTACCAGAGCCCAGGCCGCAAAAGTGATATATGTTTTTGCGCAGCTTAGGGGAATTATATAAAAAACAAAGAAAAACATAAGTTTACGTTATATTTTTACACGGAAAAACAAATAATATAATAAAGAGCAAAAAAGAAAGGCTAAATATGTTCAAAACCAGAAAACTAAATTGCGGCGTGCGCATTGTGATGGAGGATAATTCATACGTTAAAAGCGTGGCCATCGGTATCTTTGTAAAGGCAGGCTCTGTCGATGAAGAACCGAAATATGCAGGTATTTCTCATTTTATCGAGCACATGATGTTCAAAGGCACTGAAAAGCGCTCTGCAAAGCAGATTGCCGCAGATGCCGACAAAATAGCGGGTAACATAAACGCTTATACCTCAAAGGAGCTGACCTGCTATCATATAAAAACACTGACCGAAAATACCGACAAAGCAATAGAGCTTCTGACCGATATTTTCATGAACTCAAAGTTTGACCCTGCAGAGATGAACAGGGAAAGAAACGTTATATTCGAAGAGATGAGCATGTGCGAGGATACTCCGGACGATCTTGCTTATGAAATCGCAATGGGGAATGTCTTTGACGGAAATCCTCTCGGCCCTTCGATAATAGGAAACAGGACAGCGTTAAAGCGCGTCAGCAGAAATGTGCTTACAGATTATCTGCATGCGGAGTACACTGCGGACAGTATTGTTGTGGCGGTTGCGGGCAATTTCGATGAAGAAACTGTTTGCGAGCTCTTTGACAAATACCTTACGGGCATAAAGCCGAGCAAAAAGGAAAAGCAGGTAAAGGATGTTAAAAATCCGCCCAAATGCAGCGTCAGAGTAAAGGATATCGAGCAGAGCCACATCATGCTGGCAACCAGATCAATCAGCCTCGGCGATGATCTTTACTATGCAATGGCGATACTTACTACAATCCTCGGAGGAACGATGAGCTCGAGGCTGTTCCAGAATGTCAGGGAACAAAAGGGCCTGGCTTACTCGGTATATGCAATGAATCACGGCTACAGCAAAATGGGAACCTTTATGATTTATGCGGGCGTGAGCCACAGCAATATCCATAAAGCAATCTCTGCAATAAAGCACGAGCTCGATGTTTTGAAAAAAGACGGAATTACAAAAGAAGAGTTTGAAATGAGCAAGGTGCAGCTAAAGGGCAACTACATCTACGGGCTCGAAAACGTAAACTCGAGAATGATGGCAATCGGAAAGAACATGCTGCTGCTGGACAAATACTATACACCGGAAGAGGTTATATCCGAAATAGATTCGGTGTCATCTGCCGATATTCAAAAATCAATCGACATGATAGGCGATATTAATACCTACAGCGGTGCGCTCGTTTCGGACCACAGAGCAAAATTAAAGGAAATGCTTTATGAGTGATAAAAAGGTTGAAATTAAAATTAAATACTTTTCTGAGGATGCCGAAAGGCTCAGATACATAGACGGGAAATCCGACTGGATTGACCTCAGAGCCGCTGAAACGGTGGTATTAAAGGCAGGCGACATGAGCTTCATCCCGCTCGGAGTTGCCATGGAGCTGCCAAAGGGCTATGAAGCACACATTCTGCCGCGCAGCTCTGCATTCAAAAACTACGGGATACTGCAGCCAAACTCCATGGGCATAGTGGACAATACCTACTGCGGCCCTGACGACCAGTGGCGCATGCCCGTATATGCGACTCGAGATGCCGTAATTGAAAAGGGCGAACGAATTGCGCAATTCAGGATTATGGAAAATCAGCCCGTTTTGAGCTTTGTCGAAAGCGATCTTTCGGGCAATGTCACAAGGGGCGGCTTTGGCTCCACCGGCCGCAAATAATTGGGAGGAACTATGAATTTCAGAGAAATTACGCAAAAGAGAGAGCTTGACACGCTTTCGCAATATGCAAGCATGTCCTGCCGCACACTCGGACGCGAAATGTACGAAGAGCCGTGCGAGGTCAGAACGGAATATCAGCGCGACAGAGACAGAATCATACATTCAAAGGCCTTTCGCAGGCTGATGCACAAAACTCAGGTCTTTCTGGCTCCCGAAGGAGATCACTTCCGCACCAGGCTTACTCATACGATTGAGGTTTCGCAGATTGCCCGCACGATTTCGCGCGCACTGAATCTGAACGAAGACCTGACCGAAGCCATTGCGCTCGGGCACGATCTCGGCCACACACCTTTTGGCCACAACGGCGAGCAAGTGCTGAACGAGATTCATCCGGGCGGCTTTGAGCACAACGTTCAGAGCCTTCGCGTAGTCGAGGTTCTGGAGTCACATCACGGAAGGCGTGGCATGAACCTGACAAAGGAAGTGCGTGACGGCATAGTAAACCACACCGGCTCTACGCTACCGTTTACGCTTGAGGGGCAGGTTGTGAGATTTTCCGACCGTATTGCTTACATAAATCACGACATAGACGACGCTATCAGGTCGGGTGTAATCTGCGGTGAGGATTTGCCTACCGAGTGCGTCAGCGTTCTGGGAAACTCACACTCAAAGAGGATAAACACGGCTGTAATGGATATAATCAACCAAAGCTATGGCGAAAACCACGTGATTATGAGCTCCGAGGTTCAAAAGGCGATGGATACGCTGCGTAGCTATATGTTCGAAAATGTATACAAATCAAAGAGAGTAAAGAGGGACGAGGATCTTCGCAATGTCGAAAATCTCATAAAGTCTCTGTATGAATACTATCTGGAAAAGCCTCAGGAGCTGCCTGAGGAAACATTATCGCTGGCATCGGAGTTTGGCATAAACGAAGTAGTAAAGGATTATATTGCCGGGATGACGGATCGATATGCGATTAATCTGTATAACGATCTCTTCGTTCCGAAGGGATGGAAATAATTTTTGAAAAATTTATTCAATAAAAAAAGGAAATCCCTTTTAGGCACAGTATAATATATTTAGAGACGTTTGGAGGCTGCATTCGATATGGCAGGAAACAACAGGGCAATTGAAGAAATTAAAAGCGCTGCGAATATTGTTGATGTTATAGGCAGAGTAGTGCCTCTGAAACGTGCAGGCAGCAACTACAAGGGCTGCTGTCCTTTTCACAACGAAAAGACCGCGAGCTTTGTGGTATCCGAAAGTAAACAGATTTTTACCTGTTTCGGTTGTGAAGCTACGGGAGACGTAATCGAATTTACAAAGAGGTATTACAATCTCGACTTCAAGGAAGCGATTGAAAAGCTGGGCAAAGAATACGGCATTGATGTAGAGTTCAAGTCCGGCGGAAACGCTGAAAAAAACAAGCTTCTATACGAAATTAATCGTGAAGTTGCTGCGTTCTTTATGAGAGCGCTTTATGTTCCGGGAAATCCGGGGTACAAATACATCAGCGGCAGAGGGTTAAAACCCGAAACGCTGAAAGCATTTGGAATCGGATATGCCGATGAGGAGTGGCACAGCCTGCGTGACCACATGAGAAAGAAAGGGTATGATGACAAAACCCTGATTAGTTTGGGACTTTTGTCGCAAAAGAACGGTAACGTATACGATAAATACAGAAACCGTATTATATTCCCGATAATAAACACCTCCGGAAAAGTCATAGGCTTTGGGGGCAGAATTATCGGAGACGGCGAGCCGAAATATCTGAACAGTGACGAGTCACCGATATTTCAGAAAAAGAACAACCTGTATGCGCTGAATCTCTCCAGAAAGTTTGCCGGAGAGCAGGACTGCGCAATACTTGTTGAAGGCTATATGGATGTTGTCTCGCTTTATCAGAGCGGAGTTAAAAATGTTGCCGCATCGCTGGGTACCGCGCTTACCGAAAACCAGGCAAGGCTTTTAAAGCGCTATACAAAGAATGTGGTGCTTTCTTACGACGCCGATAATGCGGGCAGGAAAGCCGCACTTCGCGGTATTGAGATTTTGCACAAAGAAGACTGCAACGTAAAGGTGTTGCATGTCTCTGACGGCAAGGATCCCGATGAATTTGTTAAAAAGAACGGGCCTGAAGCATTCAGAAAGGAAGTTGCGAGCGCGCTTAATTATGCCGAATATCGTCTCGAGGATGTGAAAAGAACGTTTCCGCCGGGTAATGACGAAAACAGGCTTAAATATATGAAAGCGGCCGCTGATGTAATTAAGAGTCTTTCACCTGTAGAGCAGGATATATATATCAAAAAGGTTGCAGGTGAGCAGGGTATTTCCGAAGGCGCACTGAGGCGCGAGGTCGAACAGTCAGCTCAGGAACCGACTGTAAAGAATTACGGACCGAAAAAAATACCTCAAAAGGCAAAAAGAGATGACAATATTACCGTTATTGAGAGACAACTTATTAAAATACTCACGGTTGAGCCATCGACTTATAAAGAAATAGCGAAACGCAAACACGTTTTCGCCAGCAGTTCGGGAGCAAATATTTTTAATGCTCTTTACAGCAGGCTTAGCGGCAGCTTTGGCAGTGAAATACTTGATGTAAAGGCACTGGCAGATGGACTTTCGAGCGAAGATGCAGAAATTCTAAAGAGTATAATTGAGAATGAGCCCGTGGCGGGCAATGTTGAGAAAATCCTGCATCAATGCTTTGATACCATCGCGTGCAAGGATCTGGAAAGACGCAGAAATGAACTCACTGCCAGACTGGACATGATCGATAATACCGACAGCTCGGCTGATGAAAAGGCCAGGGAAATTATCGAGGAAATTATGTTCCTGAACGAAGAAATCAGCAAACTCAAAACCCATTTTTAGATAGGAGGAGTATGTACTAATGAGTTTAGACAACAACGACGGCAAAGGCCTTATCAATGAAATTACCGAAAAAGTAAAGGCTAAAGGCAAAAGCAAGATAACTTACAGTGAACTGGCCGATTTAACGGATGGTATTGAGCTTGACACAGACCTTGCCGAGGAGCTCGAAGAAAATATTATAGTTTCGGGCATAGAACTGATCAGCGAGGTTGAGCCTGATGATCTCGACATTCTCGAGCTCGAGGAAAATGCCGATGACGACGGTGCTGCCGACGATCTGGTACTCGACGAGCACGGCGAAATTGATGTGGATGCCAGCCTTCCAAAGACAATTGCGGTGGACGACCCTGTCAGGATGTACCTTAAGGAAATCGGTAAAGTTCCGCTTCTTTCGGCTGACGAGGAAATCGAGCTTGCAAAGAAAATGGAGCTCGGAGATACCGAGGCAAAGAAAAAGCTTTGCGAAGCAAACCTCAGACTCGTTGTTTCAATCGCAAAGAGATATGTCGGCAGAGGAATGCTTTTCCTCGACCTGATTCAGGAAGGCAACCTGGGCCTCATAAAGGCCGTAGACAAGTTTGACTGGCGCAAAGGCTACAAGTTCTCAACCTATGCGACTTGGTGGATCAGACAGGCGATTACACGCTCTATCGCAGACCAGGCCAGAACCATCCGTATTCCGGTACATATGGTTGAAACGATAAACAAGCTGATACGCGTCAGCCGTCAGCTGCTTCAGGAATACGGCCGTGAACCGACCCCTGAAGAAATTGCAAAGGAGATGGAAATCTCCGAGGACAAGGTTCGTGAAATCCAAAAGATCGCACAGGAGCCTGTTTCACTCGAGACACCTATCGGCGAAGAAGAAGACTCGCATCTGGGCGACTTTATTGAGGATGAAAACGTTCCTGCACCTGTTGAAGCTGCTGCTTTCAGCATGCTTAAAGAACAGCTGGTTGAAGTACTTTCCACTCTTACAGAGCGTGAACAGAAGGTTCTGCGCCTGAGATTCGGCCTTGATGACGGCAGAGCTCGCACGCTCGAAGAAGTAGGCAAGGAGTTTGACGTAACCAGAGAGCGCATTCGTCAGATTGAAGCGAAGGCTCTGCGCAAGCTGCGTCATCCTACCAGATCTAAAAAGCTAAAGGACTATTTAGAGTAATTTGGAGTAATATATGGAAAAGCTGTCACAGCGTTTACAGATGATAGCGGACAATATATTAAAAGGTGAAACCATGGCCGATATTGGTACCGACCATGGTTTTTTGCCGATATATTTACTGCTTAAAAGGGATTGTCCGCTGGCAATAATGGCAGACATAAATCGCGGGCCCCTGGAAAATGCGAAAAAGAATTTTGATATCTCTCTGGCAGAAACCGGGGACGATTTCAGAGGAAGAGCCGACTTCAGACTGGGCTCCGGAATCGAAGTGCTGTCATGCGGCGAAGTTGACACCGTCGTAATCGCAGGTATGGGCGGCAGAATGATGATAGAGATTCTGCAAAAGGATTTCGAAAAAACATGCTCATTTAAAAGGTATATTCTGCAGCCGAGAAACGGAGTGGGGCATCTGCGTCACTGGCTGCTTGAAGCAGGCTTTGTAATCGAAAAGGAGCTTCTGGTCAGAGAGCTGGATAATATATGTAATATCCTGGTAGTCAGCTGCGGAAACGGTGAAATGAGAAACCACATTGTCGGCTCTGACTGGTTCAGGACCTTTGAACCGGCTCCCGAAGAAGAATTCCCATCTTCTCTGACTGCTGCCGATGCTTCGCTTTGCATTGAATACCTTGCTGAAAAGCTTGAAAAATACAAAAGAATTGCGACTGAAATTAAAGAAAAGGCCGCAGAAGATGATAGTAAACAAAAGTTTAGTTATGTAAATCAAATTGCAGAGCATTTGGAAAGGATGGTTGCAAAAATATGATTAGCAGAAATGATTTATCCTATGTTTTGAACGAAATAGCACCGCTTTGTACTCAGGAGAGCTGGGACAACAGCGGCTGGCAGATTGAGGCCGAAAACTCAGCGATAGAATCAGTCATGGTAGCACTTGAAATAAATGAAGATGTAATAAATGAGGCGGCCGAAAAAAAGGCGGATCTGATAGTTACTCATCATCCGATGTTTTTCAGCCCGCTCTACAGTCTGAATGCGCAGGAAGGTACGGGAAAGCTTGCTACGCTTTTAATAAAGAACAACATATCGGTTTATTCCTCACATACGCCTTTCGATAAGGCTGAGAGAGGAAATAACAGCTATCTTGCGGGAAAGCTAAAGCTGAACATGTATCAGAGTCTTGTCGGCAAATCTGAAGGTACTGAGCTTATCGGAGGAATGGGGGAGCTTCCGAAAGCGCTCGAGCTTACTGAATTTGCAAAGTATGTGGCAAAGTGTCTGAATATTGATAAAAAGCATGTTCACACAGTGGGTGTGGCAGGCGCAAAGGTCAGGATAATCGGTCTTTGCACGGGTGCGGGCTGTAATCGTGAGAATATCGATGCAGCGCTTGAAAACGGCTGTGAGGCATTCGTTACCGGTGATGTGAAGTATCACGATGCGCGTTATGCAAAGGACAAGGGACTGGCCGTAATCGATGCCGGTCATTTCGGAACCGAGTATCTGTTTGCGGAAAACATGGCAGAGCTTCTCGGTGAAAAAATTGGGGACAGAGTAAAGATAATTCAGAGTGAAATCAACCTGAATCCGTGGATATAGTGGATATAAATCTTGATTTATTGGATTTATTTGCTATAATGTACGAGGAAGAGATTTAAATTAAACAAGGGGGTAACTATATTATGTTTAAAAAAAGTAAAGACAAAAGCAGTGTATCTATGACAGAAAAAGTGTCTGTCGTTAAAAGCGACGGCGAAGTCATGTATGCTGCTACGGTTAAGCAGCCAAAGCATCGTAAAAAGTTAAAAAAAGGTGCTAAAGCTGCTATTATTTTTGGGGTGATAATTGTTTTAGTAGTCGGCGCTTGTATTGCAATCAAAATGATGCCGTCGAAAGAACAGGCAACGGGAATTGCAACGGTCGGAAATGCTGAGGTTATGGATTTGGAGACCGTTGTTACAGTAAAGGGTACCGTTGAGGGCGCGGATTCCGCAGACGTATACAGTACTGCGAACTTCAAAATCACCGAAATCCTCGTTAAAGAGGGCGACTATGTAACAAAAGGGCAGGTTCTTGCAAAGCTCGATACTTCTGAGCTTTCGAGCTCGTATGGCGTGTCAAACATCGCTTACAATGATGCGAAAAAGGCTTATAACGATGCTGCCGCACTCTATGCGGAGGGCGCAATCAGCAAGAGCGACTACGAAGCAGCAAAGTCTGCTTACGAGACTGCCAGACTTAATCTTTCTGCACTCAACATTTCGGAAAAGAGCACGGTAACCAGCCCTATTGACGGCACCGTTACTCGCGTTAACTGTACTGTCGGACGTATTGCAAGCGATACGGAAAACAAGGCTGCCATGTTCGTAATAGAGGACATCGACAACCTCAAGATGAAGGTGCTGATCAGCGAATACGACATTTCCGACATAAAAGTGAGCCAGGAGGTTTCCATTTCGGCGACAGTGCTCGGAAAGGAGACCATCACCGGCACTGTTTCACACATCAGCCCGACAGGTGAAGTAAAGCAGGGCGGAAACGGTGAAATGGTTATTCCTGTTACCATCGATGTAAACAAGGGTGATACAAATCTTATTGCCGGCGTTACCGCAAAGGCAAACATCCTTACAAACAAGAGAGAAAACGTTTTAACAGTTCCTTCAGATGCGATATTCGAAAATCCGGATACCGGTGAGTTTAGCGTATTTACCGTGGACGAGAATGGTAAACTGACTCAGGTGCCTGTAACAATCGGTCTTGAGGGTGATTTTAACGTTGAAATTCTCGAAGGAGACATCAAGGACGGAGAAACTGTTCTCCTCTCACCGACATTTGAAAACTATGACGGTCAGACAGTAGTTATTATGCAATAGCGAGGTGTGACCATGGAAAATAACAGAAAAGAACTTATCAAGGTGCGGCACCTCGGAAAAACCTACAAAAATGGAAAGCTCGAGGTTGAGGCACTAAAGGATATCAACATTACGGTATATGAAGGTGAGTTCGTTGCAATAATGGGTACTTCCGGTTCCGGTAAGTCCACTCTGATGAACATCCTCGGATGTCTCGACAGAGCGACGGTGGGCTCATATGAGCTCGAGGGAATCGAAACCACAAAGCGCACCGACGACGAGCTTTCATTTATTCGTAATCAAAAGATTGGTTTTGTATTTCAGTCGTTCAATCTGATTCCGCGTACTACCGCGCTCGCTAATGTGGAGCTGCCGATGATTTACGGCAAGGTGGGGACGGAAGAGCGCCACGAGAGGGCTGCAGAGCTTCTTAAAATGGTAGGGCTTGGCGAACGTGTACACCACATGCCAAATGAGCTTTCGGGCGGTCAGAAGCAGCGTGTGGCCATAGCCAGAGCGCTTGCAAACAATCCGCCGATTATATTTGCCGACGAGCCTACGGGAAACCTCGACTCGGCATCCTCTGTGGAGATTATGGAAATCTTTACGCGTCTCAACAGAGAGCTGGGCAATACCGTAATCGTCGTAACGCACGAGCCTGATATTGCGGAGTTCACAGACAGAGTGCTTGTTTTTAAGGATGGGCGCGTAGTCGACGAGCATCTGACTGCAAAGGGCATAGAAAACGGAGCTTCACTTCCGTACGGGGAGGTGAATGAGTAATGCTGTTTATAGAAAACATTAAACTGGCACTCATTGCCATCCGTTCAAACAAAATGAGATCGTTCCTTACTATGCTCGGCATCATCATCGGTATCAGCTCGGTTATTGCTATCACTTCAATCGGTGATTCCGCAAAGGGTGCTATTTCGGATGAATTCGAGGGCATGGGAGCAGGATATCTTTATATTTATCCGAACTATGCGATGCTAGAGGATAATTATTTGCCTGCCGAAGCATTATTTTCTCTCGATGAAATTGAGGCATTCAGGGAAAGATTTGAAGGAGAGGTACTTTATGCCGCTCCTTACAGAACCACTTCCGGCAAGGCAAAGGTAGGTCGTACTGATGCGAAATTCAGTCTGTACGGTGTAGGACCTGACTATGACGATTTCTATAAAGCGATTCATATGGAATACGGTCGCATGGTAAACAGCAAGGATATCGAGGCTGTAAAGCCGATGGCTGTAGTTGACATCAGGGCTGCTAAAAAGCTTTTCGGTAAAGAAAACATCGTTGGCGAAAAAATCGCCATTGAGACGTATTTCGGGCTTCGCGAGTTTTCGGTTGTCGGCGTTTACTCACAAAAGAAATCCTTCCTTTCGGGACTTTCCTTCGGTGAGCCGACATATACCTGCTATGTTCCGTTTACGGTAGCAAGCTATGATCCGGAAGAGCCTTCTTACTACATCGAAACATATGTGGCACCCGGCATCGATCCGGTCACGGTTTCGGACAAATACTGCAGATGGCTTGAAAGATTGAAAAAGCAGGAAGAGGGATTCTATATAGTTGAAACCGCTCAGGCTCAGCTGGACCAGATTAACGGAATACTCGGAAAGTTGGCAATTGCTATAGGCGCTATTGCCGCTATTTCGCTGCTGGTCGGCGGTATAGGCATTATGAATATCATGCTCGTATCTGTAACTGAGCGTACACGCGAAATCGGTATCAGAAAATCTCTCGGTGCCAGAACAAAGGACATTCTGACTCAGTTCCTTATAGAAGCCATGATTCTGTCCGTAATAGGCGGTATCATCGGAACGGCGCTGGGCATCGGAATAGCCGGAATCGGAATGGCTGTAACTCATATGAGACTGGTTATTAATCCGTTTACCGTTCTGATTGCGGTGCTGTTCTCTGCGGCTGTGGGACTGCTCTTTGGTGTGTTCCCGGCGAAAAAGGCAGCGAGACTCGATCCTATCGAGGCTTTACGTTACGAATAAAAGGTAAATTTAGGGACAGGCACCAAATTAGCTTTTTTGCTAATTTGGTGCCTGTCCCTAAATTGGAAAAAAGGCTAATTTGGGGCTTGTCCCCAGATTAGCCTTGTAATATAATTATAATGCTTTGGGTATCCAGACAATCGCGTGCCGTTTGGTATGAGGAAAGTCCGGGCTCCATAGGGCGAGAGTGCCGGATAACGTCCGGCGTAGGTAACTATAGGGAAAGTGCAACAGAAACATTCCGCCGAAACAG
>DGGP01000128.1:14382-18184 GCA_002392265.1 Firmicutes bacterium UBA3871
AATGGTGAGGTAAGAGCTCACCGGGGGTTCGGAGACGGGCCTGCCGTGTAAACCCCACTCGGAGCAAGACCAAAAGCGGGCATTAGTGGTGGCTGCCCGTCACCGCCCGGAAGGTGGGTCGCTTGAGCGTATCGGCAACGATGCGTCGAGATAGATGATTGTCTAATACAGAACCCGGCTTACAGAATACCCAAAGTTTAAAACCTTAAAAAAGATATGGTAAAGCCTGAAAAGGTTTTATCATATCTCTTTTTCTTAAAGAAAAACGGAAAACATACGGAAACAGGAAAATATATGAACGAAACTCTCAGTAAAAACAGAATGGGATATGAACCTGTCGGAAAGCTGCTCATTTCAATGAGCTGGCCGGCAATTCTATCCATGATGGTAAACGCTTTATACAATATTATTGACAGCATGTTTGTCGGCATGATATGTGAAGATGCGCTGTCTGCGGTAACATATGCTTATCCGGTGGTAATGCTGAATGTTGCCTTTGCCGTAGGTACGGGCGTGGGAATCAACTCCCTGATGTCAAGGCGCCTGGGTGCGGGCAAAATAGAAGAGGCTCAAAAGGTTGCAAATCACGGAATCAGACTCGCTATAATGAACTGGATACTCTTTGCAATTTTCGGAATCTTTCTCGCAAAGCCATATCTGCATGCATATACAGATACGCAGTATATTCTCACGGGTGGGCTTCATTATATGCAGATTACGAATATCTGCTCGATTTTTGTAATGACTTCAATTATGATTGAACGTCTTTTCCAGGCTACCGGAAAGATGAAGGTCCCTATGATTGCGTCACTGACCGGAGCCGTTGCAAACACAATTCTCGATCCACTTTTCATATTCGGAATCGGGCCTTTCCCCGAAATGGGAATAGAAGGTGCGGCAGTGGCAACTGTCCTCGGACAGGCATTTTCGTTTATCATTAATCTCACATCCCTGAAAAGACACAACGATATATTCAATATCAGACTGCGCGGCTTCAGGTTCGAAAAACAGATTCTCGCCGATATCTATCAGGTTGCATTTTCAGCTATCGTGATGCAGTCGATTACCAGCGTAATGCTGCTGTTTATGAACGGAATACTCGTAAAATTCTCGGAAACCGCAGTCGCTGTAATCGGTTCATATTTCAGACTCCAAACCTTTGTGTTTATGCCGATTTTCGGTATGAACCAGGGCGCTATGCCTATAATGGGGTATAATTACGGAGCGAGAAACCGAGACAGACTGATGAAGACGTTTAATTACTCGTTCCTCATCGCATTTTGCTACATGACACTGGGCTTTTTCATTTTTCAGCTTTTCCCGGCACAGCTTTTGGGCCTTTTCAGCGCAGGAGAGCACATGCTTTCAATCGGAATCCCGGCATTAAAGACGATTTCGTGGAGCTTTATAATGGCCAGCTTTTGTATCATGAGCATCACGCTTTTCCAGGCAACCGGCCATGGCCTTTTATCGGTTATGTCACCTATAATCAGACAGCTTCTGGGTATAATTCCTATAGCCTATATTCTGATAAACAGCTTTGGGTTAAACGCAGTCTGGCTGGCGTTTCCGATTGCCGAAATCATGGGCACCATATGGTCGATATGCGGATTTGCGTGGATAATGAAGCATGAAATCAAAACTATGTGATATTCACATATTTCTACATATATATATTGTCTAAAAAATTTTGTTGTGATAAAATTAAGTATAAAAATTTATACAGGCGAGGTAATACTTTGAACAGACTAGGTATTGACGTTGGATCCACTACAGTAAAGCTTGTTTTATTAAACGAAGACGGAGATATTGTTTACAGCAGGTACGAAAGGCACATGTCGAGCGTATTTGCAAAGGTTGAGGAGCTGCTAAAAGAAATGAAGGAGCAGCTCACAAGGGAGGGCATTGAACTATCCGAAATCAATGCCTGCATCACCGGCTCCGGCGGACTTTCGCTTTCAAAGCTTCTCGGCGTTGCATTCGAGCAGGAGGTTGTGGCCTGCTCAAAAACCGTAGAAGAACTGATTCCCGAAACAAACGTAGCAATAGAGCTTGGCGGTGAAGACGCAAAGATTACTTTCTATGACAAAACAATTGAACAGCGTATGAACGGAACCTGTGCCGGCGGTACAGGTGCTTTTATTGACCAGATGGCAGTGCTGCTGAATACCGATGCGGGCGGATTAAACAAGGCCGCAAAGGATTACAGCATAATCTATCCTATAGCTGCCAGATGCGGAGTTTTTGCAAAAACCGACATACAGCCGCTGATTAACGAGGGCGCATCGATTGCCGACCTTTCGGCTTCGATTTTCCAAGCCGTTGTAAATCAGACAATCAGCGGACTTGCATGCGGCCGCACAATTCGCGGAAATGTAGCGTTTCTCGGAGGCCCTCTGAGCTTCCTTTCCGAGCTGCGTCAGCGCTTTATCGAGACGCTGAATCTCGCACCCGAAAACGTCATCTTTCCGGAAAACAGTCAGTACTTCGTTGCCATCGGAGCAGCCATGCTTTCTGTCAAGCACTCCGTAAAGAGCATTGACGAGCTGATTGACAGAATCGGCAGCGCCACACCTGAAATGATGAGCGAAACAAAATATCTGGCACCGCTCTTTGAATCACAGGCCGACTATGAGGCCTTTCGCGCCCGCCACGACAAGGACAAGATCCGCCGGGGCGACATCAAAAACGCAAAAGGCAAGGTTTATCTCGGAATCGACGCAGGCTCAACTACGACAAAGGCCGCACTTATTGACGCAGACAAGAATCTGCTCTATTCGTTCTACAAGGGAAACGAGGGCAAGCCTATAGATGCCACCATTATGATGCTCAAAGAGCTCTATAGCATTCTGCCGGAGGCTGCACACATTGCAAAGGCTACGGTTACAGGTTATGGCGAGGGCCTCATAAAAGCCGCTCTAAAGGTCGATTACGGCGAAATAGAGACTATGGCTCATTACAAGGCTGCCGAGGAATTCCTTCCGGGCGTAGACTTCATCCTCGACATTGGCGGTCAGGATATGAAGTGCATGAAGATAAAGGATAATGCCATCTATAATATCATGCTCAACGAAGCATGCTCTTCGGGCTGCGGCTCCTTTATAGAGACCTATGCAAAGAGCGTGGACATGGAGGTACCTGATTTCGCCAAAGAAGCGCTTTTTGCCGAAAATCCGGTAGACCTGGGTACCAGATGCACCGTTTTCATGAACTCAAAGGTAAAGCAGGCGCAAAAGGAAGGCGCGAGCATCGGAGACATCAGTGCGGGTCTTTCTTACTCGGTTATCAGAAACGCACTTTATAAAGTAATAAAGCTCCGTAATCCTGAGGAAGCCGGAGAAAAGGTTGTCGTGCAGGGTGGCACATTCTTAAACGATGCCATACTTCGCAGCATTGAAAGAATACTCGGTCGTGATGTCGTAAGACCTGATATTTCGGGCATCATGGGCGCATACGGCGCTGCTCTGATTGCCATGAGAAATGACGATGACGAGCCGAGCACCATTTACAAGCTCGACCAGATTGAAAACTTTGAGGTTTCCAATTCTCACAGCCGCTGCAAGGGCTGCGAAAATAACTGCATGCTGACCATCAACAAATTTAACGACGGCAGCATGTTCATCACCGGAAACAGATGCGAAAGAGGAGAGGGCAAGCAGGCTGCGGCTTCGATGCTTCCAAATCTCTTCAAATACAAGTACGAAAGACTTTTCAGCTACGAACCTATACCTGAAAGCGAAGCTATCGCAACCATCGGTATCCCGAGGGTACTGAATATGTACGAGAACTATCCTTTCTGGTT
>DGGP01000002.1 GCA_002392265.1 Firmicutes bacterium UBA3871
ATGGCTATGAAATATCATCCTGATAAAAACCCCGGAGACAAGGAAGCTGAAGAAAAGTTCAAAGAGGTAAACGAAGCTTACAGCATCCTGTCCGACCCTGACAAAAAGGACAAATATGATCGCTTCGGTTTTGCGGGAGTCGATCCGAATGCGGGCTTTGGCGGAGGTAATCCGTTCGGCGGTGGCTTTGGCGGCTTCGAAGACATCTTTGATATGTTTGGCGGCATGTTCGGTGGAGGTGGCGGTGCTTACTCTTCACGCAGGCGTAACGGTCCGATGAAGGGCAGAGACCTGCAGAAGGCTATCGAAATCACATTCGAAGAGGCGGCCTTTGGCGCGAAAAAGAAGATAAAAATGAACAAGTACGTGGAGTGCGAAGACTGTCACGGCAGTGGTGCAGCTCCGGGTACCGAAAAGAAGACTTGTCCTAATTGTAACGGCACAGGTCAGACCACAACCACACAAAAGACACCGTTTGGTGCTTTCAAAAGCGTTCAGCCGTGTGAAAGATGCGGCGGTACAGGAAAGATTATTGAGCATCCTTGCGGGAGGTGCGGCGGCACAGGCAAGGTTAAAAAGGAAGTCATTATATCCGTGGATATTCCTGCAGGCGTAGATAACGACAGTGTTATTTCGCTGAAAGGACAGGGCGGACCGGGTTCAAACGGCGGCCCTGCGGGCGACCTTTATATAGTAATCAGCGTAAGACCTCACAAGATATTCAAAAGACGCGATCAGGACCTCTATCTCGAGATTCCTATCAGCTTTGCCCAGGCAGCGCTTGGCGATGAAATCGTAGTACCGACGCTTACCGAAAAGGTATCCTACAAGGTACCTGCGGGCACTCAGCCGGGTACAACCTTCAGGCTGAAGGGGAAAGGCATTGTGGGCGTTAATACGGGACGCATGGGCGATTTGTATGTGACTGTAAACGTTGAAATACCGACAAAGCTCAGTTCAAAGCAAAAGAAGGCAATTGAAAATATGAACAAAGAAGTCGATATCGACTGCTACCAGAAAAAGAAGTCATTTTCGGATATGATAAAGGATCTTTTCAAATAGATGTGTTCAGATGCTTGTTTATCCACTTTGGGAAAGTATACCCAAAGTGGATTTTTTATTATAAATGTGTTAAAATAATCTGAGAATTTATTGAAAGGCGGAAATGTGCATTGAGATTTGCATGGTATCTTGAGGTATGTTCAATCAGCTTTGCTCTGCTGATTTTGATCATACACAGAATATTGACAAATTCAAAAGAATACAGAGACAGGCTTTATTTGTATGCCTGCCTCTACACAATTATTATGGCGTTTGGCGATCTGTACTGGATTATGGTCGATTTGGACTATTTTAATTCCCATGTTGTGGGGCATCAGTATGCTGCCAATATAATCTGGAATCTTGGAATGGATTTTGCGGCATTCTTCTGGTTCCTGTTTTGCGAGACGCTGTATTCGAGAAAGTGGGCTGCTCATAAAAGGTTTATCTTTGTATCGATGCTCCCTGCACTCATTAACGTAATCGTTACGGTTTCCAGCGTAAAGACGGGCTGGCTCTTTGTCATTACAGAGGATGGCGATTACTCCAGAGGGCCGTATATGTATGTCAGCATGGCTATTTGCTTTGGATATCTGATTTATCCTTCTCTTGATGGGCTGGCTGCCTTTCTAAAGGAAAAATCCTACAGAAAGAGAAAATATATCAGCGCCACTTTATTCTTTCCTCTGGTGCCGGTTGCTGCGGGTATTATTCAGGCAATCTATCCTCAGGTTCCTTTGATTACGATAGGCTGTACTTATTCGCTTCTGGTATCACATACACAGCTTCGAACAAACGATGTTGAAACCGATGCACTGACAGGCGTGAAAAACAAGAATGGTCTGATGTATTGGTTAGAGAATGAAATCTACAATCTGAAATACAGCGATGATTATACAGCAAAGCAGCTGGGACTGATTATAGTGGATATTAACGGATTGGCCGGGATTAATAACGAGTTCGGACGTAAAGAGGGCGATAAAACTCTGGTTATGGTCAAAGAACTGATTGAAGAAGCGTGCCGGGATTACAACTGTACAATTGCAAGGTTCAGAGGCGACCAGTTAGCTGTGGCAACCGGGATTAATTTCAACAGCGAGCTTTCGAATATTGAAAATAGTATAGAATTAAAGCTCAGCGAGCATAACAATCAACCGAACCTGAGGTATTTAATCAGCATTACCATAGGCCATGCGGTTTATACGGCTGATATGAAAGGCAATCCTGCCAGCCTGCTTGGCGCTGCCGAAGAAGATCTTGAGACAAACAAGGATTATGAAAGGCAGCACATAAGGAGGGGAGGGATAGCATGACGAGATTTGCATGGAATCTGGAAATTGATATGATTGTCATATTGATTTTGGCGTTCATTATTGTAAAGAGCATCAGAAGCAACAATATCTATTCTCTCGACATTATGTTCAGAGTAACCCTGTACTGTGATATTCTGCTCGCTATTATGGATGCCGTTTGGGCGGCAATTACAAACGGCATAATCTCTGTGCCGCTTTGGGTTGCGTACGGTGTCAATATAATCTATCTCTGGGACCTGGCTCTGATCGGCTATTTCTGGTTCATTTATTCGGAATCTCTGATGAATATGAAATGGACCAAGATTACAAAAATGTATTTCATATTCGCGATTCCTGAGCTGATACTCCTGATACTGCTGATGACATCCTATTGGAACGGTATCATTTTCAGTGTAACACCTGATTTTATCTACAATAGAGGACCGCTTTTGCCGCTTGCATCAGCAATAGATATAGTTTATCCGACGATTACGTGCTTCAGGTCACTTTCGAGGTCATTTAAAAAGAAATACTATGTAAACAGTGAGGAATACAGAAACATGGCCGGCTTTATTATATTTCCGGCTATAGGTACCGGCCTGGTTATTATGGATGCAAATGCGCCTTATCTGGCCAGCGGCATTATGCTGGCACTCGTATTTACATTCTTTAGCATAGAAAATACGATTATCCAGACCGACCCGCTGACAAACCTGCCAAACCGTAGAAAGCTCTATCCTTATGTGGACACTATAATCGAGAAACACAACGATTTTTCACTAAAGGATTTCTATTTTATCCTCGTTGAGATAACAAACCTGAAGACGATTATCGAGCAATACGGCAACAAGGAGGGCGACCATGCCCTGATAATGCTCGCCGATGTAATTAAACGGGTTTGCAGGGATTACAGCGCTTACGGCGCCAGATACTCCGACAACCGTTTCTGCGTGGCTCTCGAAACCGAAGAACCGGATGAGATTAATCACGTAATGGCAGAAATAGAAAAAATGCTTTCCGATGTGGAAAGCACTAAATACAAAATAGATTTTAAATATGCATATGCGAGATATGACACTGTTACAATGGACTGCGTAAAGGCCATTGTGGAGGTTGCGGAAGAACGCATTAAAGATCGCGAACGTGATCTAAATCCATAAAGAGACCGCTTTTGATGTAGTCAAAGGATTCCTGACTTTCAGGGCTGAGCAGCAAATACCTGCCGTGGTTGTCCCCGATGAAATAGTGTACCAGATAGCAGGGCTTTACGGTAAATTTCTTGTCCGTTACTGTGCGGAAAAAAGGCTTTTGCGATGGTGGCTCCAAAACAAATTCACGGTAGTCCTGTCCTTCGAGTGAACGCACTCTGCCATAGGTGTAGTCTTCGAATATGTCGCCGAACTGCGCCTGAACAGTGACTTCGTCTATTATCGTCATGTCGAGCCATCCGCTCGAGCCATCCTTTAGGGATTCGATGAATTTCTTGTATTCGCCTGCGTATCCCAGGGCAGGACGGACGCTTTCCGCAACGGCAATCTGCTCGTCGCTGAACTTCCAGAACTCAATTTCGGTCACGGAAGGAAGCCTTTTACGGGCATTGCGGTTTGCTTTGTTTTCATCGATTTCAGCCTTACCGACACCGGTCAGGTTAAATAATGCATTGTCAAATCTATCAAAAATACTCATAATGAAAGTATAACACAACAGGGAAGAAAAAGGGACATGGAAGAAAAATTTGCAAGGTTACTTCTGAAAATATACGACAAAAAGATGATGAACGGCGAAATCACATTTTCGAGGAGCGGCATCACCAAAGAGGATTTTACAAATCTTTGCATGAACGGCGATTTTGTGCTCAGCTACGAAAAGACTGAGCACATTTGCGACTGCATGAACATAGTCGGTGAAGAGAGGGCGAAACTTCTCAGCTTTTGTGAGGAACAGTGAGGAGGTAGTTTATGGAAGTAATGAGGATGAGAGCGGAAATCTGCGACATTACGCAGCTAAAGGTGGATGCTATAGTAAATGCCGCAAACAGGAGCTTACTCGGCGGAGGAGGTGTGGACGGTGCCATTCATCGTGAGGCCGGTCCGAAGCTTCTCGAGGTGTGCAGAACGCTTGGCGGATGTGAAACCGGTGAAGCAAAGATAACTGAGGGCTTTGAGCTTGCCGCAAAATATGTGATTCACACCGTAGGCCCCGTGTATTCCGGCAAGGATAAGGATGCGGTGCTGCTGGCAAACTGCTACCGCAATTCGCTGGAACTGGCAAAGGCAAACGACATTCATACGATAGCGTTTTCGGCGATTTCAACCGGCGTATACGGCTATCCGCTGGCGGATGCCACGAAGGTTGCGGTCAGCACGGTTGAAAAATGGCTCTGTGAAAATGAGGACTATGATATAGAAGTGATTTTTTCGTGCTTCAGCCCAAAGGCGCTGGCAGTTTACGAGGAAAATTTGCGTGCACTTCAATGCTGAAAGGAGATAAACGGAAAAAATGATTGATTTTGACAAAATTAAACTGACGGAGCTGCCTGAGTTCAAGGGTGGCACCGGTATTACCAGGGCAAATATGTTTGTAGACGATAAAATAAAGATTTGCAGGATGATATTCCATCCGGGCGATTCGACGGCGGAGCATCTGCACGATACGAGCTCCGAGATTATTTTCGTGCTTTCGGGCAGGGCAAAGTGCACGCTTGACGGAGAGGTTGAAATCTTGTCGGCGGGGCAGTGTCATTACTGCCCAAAGGGGCATACTCATTCGATAACCTGTGAGGGGGAATTCCCACTGACGGTGTTTGCGATTATACCTGAGCAATAGGATATATATTCGGAAAAATCTGAAAGAATATGTTAAAAAATGGACGAGGCAGAAAAACTCGTTCTTTTTTTGATAATTTTTTGATTTTAGCCCAAATTGGTATTGATTTATTCTCAAAAATAAGGTTTAATAGATATGTATGTTGTTATATTGTTAACAAATTCAAGTTTCATTAAAATCACTACAAAATTGGATTTAAGGAGGCATTTACATGAACTTTCAGCTCACGAAAGAACAAGAATTCGTAAGAAAGATGGTAAGAGAGTTTGCCAAGAATGAAGTTGAGCCGCTCGCAGCTGACATCGACAAGGAACACAGATTCCCTGAAGAGACAGTTAAGAAGATGGCTCAGTACGGTCTTATGGGCGTTCCATTCCCAACTGAGTTTGGCGGAGCAGGCGGAGACCACATTTCTTACGCAATCACAGTAGAAGAATTATCAAGAGTATGCGCATCAACAGGCGTTATCTGCTCAGCACACACTTCACTTTGCTGCTGGCCTATTTTCAACTATGGTACAGACGAGCAGAAAAAGAAGTACTTACCTGACCTTCTTTCAGGCAAGAAGCTCGGAGCATTCGGACTCACAGAACCTAACGCAGGAACAGACGCATCCGGTCAGCAGACAAAGGCTGAAGACTGCGGCGACCACTGGCTCCTCAACGGTGCAAAGTGCTTCATCACAAACGGTGGATATGCAGACGTATTCGTAGTTATGGCTATGACTGACAAGTCAAAGGGTAACCACGGCATTTCTTCCTTTATCGTAGAAAAGGGCGACCCTGGATTCTCAATCGGTAAGACTGAGGACAAGATGGGTATCTGCGCATCCTCCACTACTGAACTTATTTTCCAGAACTGCAAGATTCCAAAGGACAGACTCCTCGGCGAAATCGGCCAGGGCTTCAAGGTAGCAATGTCCACACTCGATGGTGGTCGTATCGGTATCGCTTCCCAGGCTCTCGGTATTGCACAGGGTGCATTCGACGTAACAGTTGAATACATGAAGGCAAGAAAGCAGTTCGGTAAGAAGCTTTCACAGTTCCAGGCACTCGCATTTGAGATGGCTGAAATGAAGACTAGAATCGAAGCTGCAAGACTCCTCATCTACAAGGCTGCATTCTTCAAGGATGCTCATGGCCCTTACGGTGAAATGGCTGCTATGGCAAAGCTGTATGCTGCTGAGACTGCAATGTACGTTACTACAAAGTGCGTTCAGTTCCACGGTGGTTACGGTTATACAAAGGATTATCCGGTAGAAAGAATGATGAGAGACGCAAAGATTACAGAAATCTACGAAGGTAC
>DGGP01000003.1 GCA_002392265.1 Firmicutes bacterium UBA3871
TCACTTACCATGATGCTGTCGATGCTTTCCATGACGAGATTTTCAAACGAAAACTGATCCTTGAACTCTTTGCCCGAAAGAAGCTTTGCAAAGCCTTCGCTCTTTTCAAACTCTGCCTGATTTATGTAGTAGCTTCTCTCAAAGCTCTTTCCGCCGAGGTCGTATATTATGCGTACGTTCCTGTACTGCACACCATCCTCATACGGTTCGTACCCAAAGATGCTGTTTCTGTTCGAAAACTCATTGTGCTCCGCTATATATGAATGGATCTCTCTGACCTCTTCGATATTTTCTGAATCCTTGAATCTTACGATGTCCGCATATCGATTTGCCTTGTAGATATCGTCATCCTCATAAAACATATTGAAATGCTCTGCCTGATATCTGTCAAAGGATGCGTATGCTCCCATATCCGGCATTGTGATATAGGCTGCCTCAATCTTGTTTGCAGCAGGGACTCTGGTCTCGTAGCCGCCGATATCAAAGATGAATCCCGCAAAGATTGCGATGAGGATTACAACGTAAATTGCAAAGCCCTTTAATGTTGCGACGTTGAATACCTTTGGAGTCTTGAAGACGATCATGCGTGCCACAAGGTACCCTACGATTGCGCCGACTGCATAGCCGAGGTAGCATGAAAGGTAGCTGTCGGAAAGCACTCCGAGAGCCTCGAAGTAGAGGCCTGTGAGAATTGTCACAAAGAGTGTGAAGAGGCAGCAGAGTATCGGCTTTAGCCATGTGAAGACGATTGCTTCGCCGGTTCTCTCGAGCTTGCGCCGTCCGTAGAGGAATGCCGAAAGTGCGAGAACTGCGATGCTTATGATAATGTAAGCCGCAAACTGGCCGCCCGTAAGGGTCTCATAGAAGACCGTTCTCATTACAGGCGTCAGATATGATATCCATGTCAGGTCTGCGCTGTAGCCGTAAAGGTACTGGCCGGAGAAATAAACGCCCACCAGCGCCAGCGCAGGAGCCAGCCAGTTCCAGCAAACCGCCATAATGCTGTGCATTACGCCGTTTCCGGATATGATGCCGCCAAAGATTGCTATCGCATAAACAAAGAGCGATGTTACAATCGATTCCAGTGCCCAGATCAGGATTGCACTTCTTGTGAATACGTCCTTTGCATCAGGTTTTAAGACGCTTCCTATAGTTTCCCATTCCGTATAATCGTAAACCGAGTAGGTGGGTCTAGCTATAAGCAGTAAAATGAGTACGGCAGCGATATACGGAAGGACCGTCATCACAAATCCGCTAAGTACCGATGTGTTGTAGAGTCTTGCTCTGGAAAACGGCATAGCGTGAATGCTTGTCGCCGATGCTGATTTCTGCATGTAGTTAAGCGCGATTACCGCACAGATAATCGGCATTGCGAATCCGAGCGATATGAACATAGGGTTCTGCCCTGTCAGCAGATTTTCTATGTATCCTGCGCTGCGGCGCAAATCCGGCTCGCCCATATTGATGAGAATCGGAGAAACGCCTGCGAGGAAGTAAGCGATGAAAGCCACCGCCATAACAGCCCAGTATCTGCGGAGATTTTCCACAAAGAGAGGGCCTGAGAGGCTAAAACAAGATGCCTTCGACTTCATTGTCAACACCTCCTAATTCGTATATAAATATTTCTTCAAGCGAGAGCGGGAGCACATCGAATATAAGTGGATTATATTTATTTACCTCCGCCTCGATATCTTCTCTTTTGTTTCTGACTATAAGTAATTCTACCGTGCCTCTGGTCTCCCTGTGGAGAATGTTGAGCCTTTCAAACGGCTCTTCGGTAGGATTTTGGAATGCAAGCTGAACCTTGTGAACATCGCTCTTTAAGTCGTCTAAGTCTCTTTCGAGTACCATATGACCGTGTGAAAGGATACCGATTGAGTCACATATGCCCTCGAGCTCCTTTAAGTTGTGCGATGACACGAGAACAGTCATTTCTCTGTCTGCCACATCGTCGACAATATATTTCCAGACGAGCTTTCTGACAATCGGATCGAGTCCGTCGATAGGCTCATCAAGAATAAGAACTTCCGGCATTGTGGACATAACCAGTGAAAACGCTGCCTGCTTTTGCATACCTTTACTGAAGCGGCTAATCTTGCGACGTTTGTTCAGATTGAACTGTTTAACCATCGCTTCAAATCTTTCACCGTTCCATGTAGGATAGAGTTTTTTGTAGAAAGCGCCCATTTCGCGCAGGTTGTACGAGCTGAAGAAATAAAGGTCGTCAGGAATAAAGCCTACTTTTGCCTTTACCTTTTCATTATCATAAACAGGCTCGCCACCTATTTTGATTTCGCCCGCATCAGGCTTTAATACACCTGTGATGTGCTTGATAATAGTGGTCTTGCCGCTTCCGTTCGTTCCGACAAGCCCGTATATCGAACCCCTTTTGACATTAATATCAAGCGCGTCTAATGCTTTGAAATCATCGAAACTTTTGTCTACTTTTGATACGCTGATCATTTCCAGTCGCTCCTTTCATCAAATAATGTTTTAATCTGCGCCATCGCCTGTTCACGCGAAAGCCCCAGATACTGCAGCTCACGGATGCCGGCTCTGAGTTCTGCCAAAACCTTTGCCAGCATGGCTGTGTCGATTTGCTGCTCAGCTCTGCCCGCCACAAAGGTGCCAAGCCCGGAAGTCGTATAAACATACCCCTGTCGTTCAAGCTCCCTGTAGGCTTTCTGCACCGTGTTCGGGTTTACCGTCAGTTGCCCTGAAAGGTCGCGTACCGAAGGAAGCTTTTCATCTTCCTTTAGAACGCCTGAAACTATCAGCTCTTTGAGATTGTCTACAACCTGTTCGTATATCGATTTTCGACTTTTTACATCAAGCTGAAACATATATAAATCCCCCTTTGGTTATTTACGATGGACGGCAGAACGCATTTGCCACCGTTCCATCTGTGTTAAGTGTACTACGAAACATAGTACACTGTCAACACTTTTTTTGATATTTTTTTGGTTTTTTTCGCTTTATTTCGCTTTATGGCGTTAAACGCTGATTTTTTAAGGCTTGCAGCGCACCATTTTTTCGCTTTATTTTGGCTGCGCTTTGGTGTATATTTTATATGTAGGTTTAAAACAATTGAAAGGGTACAAAAGCGTACAATTGAAAGGGGAATTAAATGGATAATCAGGAAAATCAAAAGACAAATGACTTGCGCAATCCGCGCAAAATGCGCAATAGCAATAAAGGTTTGTTAATATTTCTATGCATAATCGCAGGTGTAATTTTTCTGGCTGTAATGTCAAGCTTTATAAACGTCGGCAGCTACATCAGCATCCCGTTTGTCGGAAACGATACACAGAAAGTCATCTATGAAGACTATATCGCACAGCTTTACATCGAAGGCGGTATATATTCCGATTCGTCGGGCACCGGCTACGACCACGAGTGGACTATGGCAAAGGTCGACGCTCTGATGGAAGACGACAGCAACAAAGGCCTGCTGCTTTATATAGACAGTCCCGGCGGCGAAGTCTATGTCGGCGATGAGCTTTACCTGAAGCTGTTGCAGTACAAGGAAGAAACCGGCCGGCCGGTGTATGCTTACTTTGCTTCCACGGCAGCAAGCGGTGCCTATTACATCAGCTGCGCAGCCGACAAGATTATTGCCAACCGCAACTGCGTCACCGGCTCGAT
>DGGP01000077.1 GCA_002392265.1 Firmicutes bacterium UBA3871
CTGTGAAACATAGGGTCTATATAATCAGGTCCGCATTTGAATGCACCTACCTTTAATTGTCTGTTCACAAGTGCCTGCAGCACGGCACATGTTACCGTGGTCTTGCCGCAGCCGCTGTTTGTGCCCGCAAAGAGCACTCTTGCCATTTTCTTTTTCATTTTCTAATTCGAATTCTACTCATAATCACTAAGCAAATGCGGAAACCATTTCCGAAACGAACCGGTCTCCATCCCGTACAGCTTTTCTATGCTCATCTCCTTCACTACATCCTCCGGTGTGCCAAAGGCTGTGATTTTGCTATCGCCCACACAGATGATGAAATCCGAAGCCTTGAGCGCCAAATCTATTTCATGAAGTGACATGACAATTGTTGCTTTTTTTGTCCTCGCAAGCTCCTGCAAAATCTCGAGAAGCTCCACCTTGTACCTGATGTCCAGATATGCCGTAGGCTCATCGAGCACCAGAATTTTCGGCTCCTGGCAAATCGCACGAGCCAGCATTATTCTCTGCCTCTGGCCATCGGAAAGTGTCATGAAATCCTGTCCCGCAAGCTCGAGAGCGTGAACCATGGCAAGTGCATCATTGACAGCCTTTTCGTCTTCCCTTGTAAGCTTTCCGAACATGTTGGTATACGGATACCGCCCCATTGCGACAACCTCCGCACATGTCATCAGCTCCGGACGTATTCTCTCCGTCAGAACCACTGCCATATTCTGCGCCAGCATTTTAGGCTGCATACTGTAAAGCTCACAACCGCCGATATAGACACTACCACCTATTTTTTCAAGCTGCTTTGTAACAGTCTTTAATATCGTAGACTTTCCTGCACCGTTCGGGCCAATCAGGGTTAATATCTTTCCCTCTTCGAGTGCAATATTTATATCGTCAATCAGTGTCCTTCCGTTATATCCTACAGAAAGGCCTTCGGTCTTGAAATATGCTTCCATGCTAGCCCTCCTGCAGACGTCTGCGTTTTATCATCATATAAATAACTATTGGTGCGCCAAAGAATGCCGTTACCGTTCCTATTGTAAGCTCGGTCGGTGCGAACAGCGTCCTGGCAATCAAATCGCAAAGCATGCAGAATACCGCGCCGCAAAGAAATGAACCCGGAATTACGAAAATAGGCTTCGAGGATTTTAACAGGCTCCTTGTTATATGCGGAACTGCAATGCCGACAAAAGAGATTGGGCCGGCAAGCGCCGTAACACATGCAGAAAGCAGGCTCGAAAGAAGTATCAGAATAACTCTGAACGGCTTTACCCTGATTCCCATGCTGCGGGCATAGCCTTCACCAAGCGAGTAAGCCGAGATAGGCTTTGATAAAAGAAGAGCACACAAAAATCCCGGAATACACATTAAAAGAGCCGCCTCTACAAATCCCCAGTCAGCACCCGAAAAGGAACCCATCGACCAGTTTTTTAAGTTTACCACATCGTGATCCGCTGCAAAGTTTATGCAAAAATCGGTAACCGCATTACAGATATATCCGACCATAATACCAATTACGAGCAGCATTGACATACTCTTTACGTTCTGGGCAAACACAAGCACTATTCCGGTTACCAGAACAGAACCCAAAAAAGCGGCAAATATTATGGTAATTGAAGAAAGCGAGCCAATAAAAGGTGCAAGGAAAATCATTGTAATACCTACTATCATCTTTGCACCTGAAGAAATACCCAGTACAAAAGGCCCCGCTATCGGATTTCTGAAAAATACCTGAAGCAGATACCCTGAAACAGAAAGCGCACCTCCGAGAACAGCAGCCAGAATCATACGCGGCAGGCGTATGCTGAATATAATCTGGCTTTCCGTGGATGCACGAACTACGCTGCCCAGCTCATCACTGTAATTTCCACCCGTTACAGCATTTAAAAAGCCGTATTTTGTGCCCTTCAAAAGCATTGAAGCTATATCGCCTCTTCCTACTGAAACAGAACCTGAGTTTATATTCAGGATTATCGCAACGACAAATAAAGCGGCGAGAAATATCATTACCGCAATAAATCTGGCAGCACTGCCTATTTTTTTTGTCTCAATCGTTTCCGCCATGCCTTAACCGTTCTTTCTAATTGCAAAAAGCTGTCGCTATATGGCGACAGCCGTGATTACTTTAACCTGTAAAGGTATGGAAGCTCGTCGAGGTCGTCTGCTTCGCCCGAAAAGACTTTTCGAAAGCTTTCGACCATCTCACCCAGCCTCGTGGTTTCCTGGTACATATTCTGTTCAGTACACCAGACATTCCCTTCCTTTACGGCACTAAACTCCTTGAGGAGCGAGCTTTTCGCAAAGAGTCCTGCCATATCCTTCACTTCTCCGCCAATTGTACTGTTGTAAATTATATAATCAGCATCCTTTGCAGCCGCAAAGAAGCTCTCCATTTCAAGGTTTACGGTCGCTGTGACCTTTTCGGGATCCCCGATATTATCAAAAACATATTTACCGCCCGCAAGAGCTATCATTTTGCTGACATAGTCTCCGGACTTCCTCACGACTGCATTTCCTGAAGAAGAGATGTAGAAAAACGCAACAGTCTTTCCCGTAGGTTCACCCATTTCTGCGCGCGCAAGATATTCCTTTTGCTCATCAAACAGTTCTTCGGCCTTTTCTTCCTCCCCCAGTATGGTGCCGTAGAGCTTTATCCATTCCGTGCGTCCGAGCGGATGGCCCTCGAGACTCGACTGATCCATGAATACAGGAATACCGAGCTCCTCGAGCTTTCCCTTTACTTCAGTCGCATGGCTTATCATCATCGACTCAATTGCTACACTGCAGCCCTCGGACAAAAGAAGCTCGTAGTCGGGCTGGCTGTATTTCCCCGCATAGATGATATCTCCGGCCTCCATTGCTTTCCTGGCGTTTTCAATATACCAGCCGTCGGCTTTAGTCCCCGAAAGCCGCACTGCATCAAGCCTGCCAAGCCCATCAAAAAGGCACATTGCAGATGTTGCAGCGAGGTAAATATTTTCCAGAGGCTGCTTTAACACTACTATGTCACCTCCAACCGTTTTCGGAACATCCTTCTCTTTCGGAACGACCAAAAATCTGCTGCCGTCATTAAGCGTTATCAGACTGTAGCCGCCTTCATAATAGTCTATTGCAAATTTGTCCGCATAGTCAAGCTGCATACTGCCTGTCAATGCGAGGCTGCCAAGCGGGGAATCTCCGACTGTGTTATCCCCGCAGCCTGCAAATACGGCAAGCATCAAGGCGATAATCAGGATCGGAGATAATAACCTTTTCATCAGTCCTACTCCTCGGTAATGGTGCTGCTGTCAAAATGCAGAGTATAGTCAACCAGATGTGGCTCGCTCATCGCTGTGGTCAGAGCGCTTACCGCCATATCCTTATCAAGTTCAACCGGAATAATCATCCTGGAATTGCCCTCGGTATTAACCTTGTCATACTGAGTGCCATTCACAATCATGTATTCGTAGTGCTCACTGCTCCATACGATTTCTGCCTTGTATTCACCGTTTTCGACGATAAGCTTTGCAGGGGACTCAATGCTTGCCCTGCCGGAGCCGCCTGTCATTGTAACTTCGATTGTATATTCGCCGTCCGGTACCATAAAACTGCTTAGGTACATATCAAAATTAACAAGATTCGAAACCTTTACCTTGTGATCGTACCACTTGCCCTTTGTACCGATCAGAGCAAGGTCAAATTCCTCGTCAATTGCCGGCACCGGAACATCAAATGCATATACCTCTTCCGTCATTCCATCCGGATATGTAACCTCCTCGACAGTAGGATTAATTAGCTCTGCGCCCTCTTTCTGCGCATCCTCTGCAAGTCCGAGATATAGATTTACGATGTTCTTTGTCGGCATTACGATGTGAATTGTCATAAAGCCGTTTTCCACTGTAAGCACGCCTCTGCCTTCATAAACCTCGTTTACATGGAACATTGAGTTATCGGTTGTAAAATCGGCAAAGTATGTGCCGTCATCCACCGGAGCGTTTCCTCTCGCCTGCACATCATCCGCAGGTGCGCTGCCGCAGCCTGCAAAAAGTGCCATCACAAGCACCAATACAGCAAGTACCGATAATAATCTTTTTTTCATTTCTTTTCTCACTTTCTTTTATTGATATAAAAATTTATAGTATGTCTTTTTACCAAATACATTTATCTAAAGGCGGCTATCTCCGTCCTTAGATAAATATACTTATTATACAAGTGGCTGCGTGAAACCACGCAGCCACTACTATAGGTTTCACCTATTAGATTCCGGCAATTGCAACCTGAGTGTGAGCAATGTAAAGCTCCTGGTTTGCCGCGATTCTGCCAAGGCCTAAGATCTGGCAGTCGATGGAATCAAACGCACCGGATGCTGTGAACATGCTAATCCAGGACTCTTCGTCTTCAGGGTCTGCCATGTCGTTGTTAGCGTGGTCGCCTGCAACTACCATGAGCGGACGAAGGATAACCTTTGTAAATCCTGCGTTCTTTACAGCTTCGATGACATTTTCGCAAGCTGTCTCTTCAGGCTCGCCTTCAACAGTTCCGATAAATACATTGTCATAACCGAGGGTATTCATCTGAGTCTGCATCTGAGTATATGTAACCTTTGCAGTATGGGAAGTTCCGTGTCCCATGAATACGTATGCAACGCCGTCTGCTGCTGCAGCTGCTGTGTCGGAGTAACCGCTTACAGCGAGTGCATCTGCAACTACGTTCTTTGCAACTGCTTCCTTGTCAGGATTGATTGTCTGACCGTCAGCACCAACGATTCCGAGAAGTGGCTCTGCAATTACGATGTTTTCGATTTCATCACTGTAATCGTTAACTGCTGCGCAAAGCTCGTCGTATTCTGCACCCTGCATCAGGTGTGTAGGCTGCACTACGAGGTTCTTAACGCCGTTAGCAACTGCTCTTTCAAGAGCCTGATTCATGTTGTCGATTTTTTCGTTATCTCTTGCCTGGATGTGATTAATGATAATCTGAGCTGTAAATGCACGTCTAACCGACCATTCAGGATAAGCTGCCTGAATAGCATCTTCGATTCCCTTGATGTCAGCAACGCGGCTGTCGTTAAAGGAAGTACCGAAGCTTACTACGAGGATTTCGTTTTCGCCGATATCATCAGCATTTCTAGGATCGTCCTTTGAAGCATCGCCTGTATCTCTACCGAAATAATCAGGATCTGCAAACTCGCCTTCAACGAGCTCCTTCTGTGCATCTGTTAATGCATCCCATGCTTCCTTTGCTGCTGCACACTGCGCGTCTGTATCCTCTGTCCATTCCTGAACATAGATTGCATCGATGAGTGCTGCTACTGCGTCAGCTGCAGCCTGGTCATCATCGCCATTATCTGCAGGAGCTGCATCTCCGCATGCTACCATACAAAATACCATGCAAAGAGCCATCACGATTGCGAAGAATTTTTTGAGATTGAAATTCATTTTTCTGACCTCCATAAAAATAGAAAAAATAATATATTATTCTGAAAGGCCACCTGCTCAATTTTGTTTTTGGCAACAAAACAATCTATCCTTGTACTCGCAGGATAGAATTATATTTAAGCAGGTCTCCTGACTCAGCTTCACAGGGTTTGCAGCCTTCTCGCATATACAATGGCGCCTTGCATCCCCTCCGCTTTACAGTGGCGGTACCGTTTCGGACTTTAACCGAATTCCCTATTCTCCGGCTTTACAGCCGGCACTTAAATATTGCAAATTTATTGTACTATTAAAAAGATTCTATGTCAAAGAGTATAACCATATAAACTGTACATTTTCTGCATTAATTATCCAGCGGCCTTGCCGGTGAATAGAGCCAGCCCTGATAACAGTTGCAGCCGATATCGCGCAGTGTATCGCGCTGCTGCTCGGTTTCGACAAACTCGGCAATAACAGTCATATTAAGTGACTCTGCAAGCTTTAAAATCGACGCGATGATTTCCTTACAATTTTCATGCTTTGAAAGTCCCTTTACCAGCGAGCCGTCCAGCTTTATATAATCAAAAATATTATGCTTCAAATAGTCAATAGAAGTATGGCCCATGGCAAAATCGTCGATTGCCAGCTTCAGTCCCATGCTGCGAAGCTTTCCGAGCGCCTCAAGAGTTGAATCGTTAAACGAAAGCGCCGCCTGTTCGGTAACTTCGATGCAGATATTTCGCTCCGCAAACGGAGTCTGTGCATTCAGCTGTGTACAGAATTGCAGAAATCTGCTTGTTATTACGGTTTTCCCCGTAACATTAAACGAGATCTTTATGTTTTCGCCATACTTTGCTATTATCATTTCCTCTTCCCCGAGCACATGAAGAATAATTTCCTCTTCTAGCTCCGGCAGGAAGCCGCCATCTTCGGCAAGCTTTACCAAAAGCGGCGGATAGATAGTGCCGTAAACAGGATGTGTCCAGCGGAGCAGTGCTTCCACACCCTCGCATTTTCCGTCATAGCTGTACTGCGGCTGGTAGTGCATTTCAATGCTCTTTAGCATATCGTGCCTCAGCTCTGCAGTGAGGTTTCGCGCAAACTCGCCGTAGACGTTCTGCTCGTCAATCAGGCTTACTCCCTCGTACTCGGCTTCGTGAGTTTTAAAGAAATCGTTGAAATCGTTGAAGATTCTACGCGCTTCGCCCTCGGTCTGCCTGTCAAGCATGCGCACAAACGGTGCATATATCAGCACGCCCATTGCAATGTTAAAGAGCTGCAAAAGACTCCCCGCAATGCTTCCGGTAGCCAGATAGCCAC
>DGGP01000017.1 GCA_002392265.1 Firmicutes bacterium UBA3871
TCCCTTATAGCCGAAAGAGAGGCTGCCATGGTATCGGTAGCCTGTGCCGGTGTGCATTCGCCAAGAAGCGCAGATGCAGAAGACTTTACTGTGTTAAATGACTCGGTTTCTTCCGGTCCAAAGAGCCAAATGTAGTAGTCCTCCTGCTGAATAGCAGTCGGGCTGATTGCAAGATGATTTTGCGTATCATACGTTCCCGTGTATCCCGCCAGCCAGCTGTTTGCAGCAGCGCCGCTTACGATAGTAAGCCCTGTCGGGTTGGTAGCCACTTCATAAGTGCCTGCAGGTGCAGGGAAGGAAATCTTGTTGAAGACTGCTGCGCCCGGGGTGCTCTGTGCATCGCTTGTTACGTAGAAGTAGCCGCTTGTCTGCTCAATGCCGGTGCCTGATACAACAGAGCCGTTTATAGCATATCTTTCAGCTTGTGATCCGGAGTTGTTAAATTCGCACTTTATTGCCTGTGCAGTATCACCACCGTTTTGCGGAGTGTAATTCATGGCTTCAACTGCTAATCTGGAACCTATAATTGCCTTTGCAATTGTTTCAAGCCTTAACCTCTCGTTAGCCGGATTTAACGGAACATTGTTAGTTATTAACTTTTGAATGCTTCCTCCATATATATTTACGGTACCAACGGAACTGTTTGAACCGCGGAAGCCAAAGGTTGGATAATTTGCAGACGCGTCTGTACCTGCAAATGTTCCTGTTTCATCAAACGCTGAAGGTTTATAATCTCGAACATATACATTATCAGGATTTACACCTGTCGGAACCTCCTGTGTGAATGTGCCGCCGTGAATATCCAAATAATCCTCGTGTGTCTCCGAAATGTCAATTTTGCCTCTGTTAAGAAGCGTTGTACCTTCTGTTATCCACAGTCCGCACGGGATTACCATATGCCCTTCGTTGATAAGCGCGCCGGTGCCGTTAATAACTGTAGGCGATTCCAATCCGGCTGCGATTTCTCCGGCTGCAGCATTTTTGAATGTACCATTGCCATCTAAATAAGCATTGCTCATGCCACTGTCTTTGAACTTCACCAGACCTTCATTTATAAATTCAGCGCCCGATGTGACAGTTATGCTGCTCAGGCTTGTAAGCCTGCCGCTGTTTATGATATCCACACCGCTGCCTACACTGATATTCGCTGACTCAATTGCAGTCTGTGAGGTTCCTGCAGCTGCCGCAGAACCATCGCCGACTCTTACAAAGAGCTTGTTGCTGCCGACTGCGCTAAAGGTTGTATAGCCTGCGGTCGCGATTCCCGGACCGCTGATAAATACAGCTTTGTTTGTGGTGGTTGCAATTATTTCGAAGTTTCCGTCGAGATGTAGCTGCTCATACATCGGATTATCAGCCCTAGGTACAAACAGCTCTGCCGCATCCGCAGGGGTAGGTTCCCAGTAGATGCTGCTGTTAGTTTCGCCTGCGTCTTTAAGCCAGTCACTTACCGTGTCAAGGCCAATTGGTTCATTCACAAATTCACCGTGCCTGTATAATTGATATTCCATGAGGCCGAAGTCATTAGGTTCCCCTGCAATGAGCGCAACATCATACTTTGTATAATCGCTCCAGTTTGCACGGTTTGAATCATCAAAGACTCCGTCCGTTACGGCAAGCCCCGTAGGCTGCGCCGGCTCAACATATTCCGTAAACGAAGCATCCGACCCTGCGATTGGGAAGGTAATCTGTGCATAAGCCGCGTTTGGATAGCTTGCTGCGCCAAAAGTTGTATTGAGCTCTGTCGCCCAAATATTTTTGCGCGTGATTGAACCGCCCATAGGATTGCTGTCCGTCGCCGTTGAAAGCGTCGTCACACCGTTATTTATAAACGAGCCCGCAATATTATTTCCGCCCGCAGCTGTATAATAGAACTTGTACGCTCTTGCCTGTGTTCCGTCAGGTGCAGTATATGTAAATGCCCTGCCGCTGTCCATAGCATGCATGGTCATATAGTTTCCAAAGCTTGCGTATACGAGCGTCTTTATATAATCATCAGGAAGCGTATATCCCGTAGCCACATTCAAATCGCGCTTCAGGCTGCCGCCGTAGATTTCGACATTTCCGCCACCCATAATATTGAACATCGGATGTGGTGGGTTCGGCTCCGTCGTTTCCGCATTAAGCAGTGTCTGCCGCTTGTCCCATATTGTGCCGCTCTCCTGTGTCAGGAAGCCGCCCCGCAGATATATCGTCTCTGCTGCATTTTCATGCATTGTGAGATTTCGGTAGTTTACAAAATCGCCCGAAACAGTCATGCTGTTCATCAATGTGACTGTACCGTTGTTTGTAACATAAGTATTTGCGCCTACATTCAAATTCGGAACCTTGAACCTCGTTCCTTCATCACTTGCCGTAAGCCCCGCACCATCACCTATCTTTACAACCAGCAGTCCTCCGCCGGATACCATGCTTATCGTGCCGCTTGTTTCAAAGCCGCAGTCGATTCCTGCGCCGGAAATGTAAATTGCGCGGTTTGAAGCTGTAGCTGCCATGGCCTGCGCTGCGCTCAGCACGTCAGGTGAAAGATACTGCGCAGTCCTGCCGGTATCCCAAAGAATCGTATTGTAGGTGTTCGATGAAGAACCCAGCGCCGCGAGGACTTCGCTCACAGTATGCCCCTCAGTTACTTCGCTCTGCGTTCCCGGACCGTTCACCCTCGCGTACTTTGTGTAAGTGCTCTCATTTCCGTCATTCTCCGCAATAAATGCGAGATCGTATGTCGTATAGTCACCCCATGTTTCACGGTATGCCGCGCTGAAGAAGTCCTGATTTGCAACAACGCTTCCAACAGGAGGCGCCGCTACTCTGTAGGTATACTGCATATTTTGCCCCGACAAGAAGTAATTGTCGGTTTGAGTTCTGCCGGTGTAATTAGTGCCGTCATCATCTTGTATGTAGGATGCGAGCCGCACGGTATATTCGCCTGCACGGCCCTGAGGAGCATCACCTGCCACAACCGGCTCGAAAGTGACATCGACTCCTCCGGAGCTGATGGTATCAGCTGCTCTGTAATCATCATCCGCACCAAATATTGCGAAATCCTGCGGAGTTCTGTATACGCCTATTACCGGCACCACAGGAATCTGCTCCGTACCTGCAGGGAATAAGGCATTCTGCGCTACTTCCTCATTTGTTTCGCGGTCATACCACTTTATCGAAATCTCTGCTTTACCAATTAATACCCGAACATCGCCATACCTGCTGCCGGCTACATCGCCCTTTTCGATTGCGAAATAGTAATATACGCCGCTGTCAGCCACATTTTCTACTGTTTGGCTGTCCGAAGTTGCCAGATTACTGTCAAACTCAGCGAGGTCGTCACTCCAGTAGTTTCTCAAATAAGCACCGAACGCCGGCACACCGCCGGGAGTTCCCGCCATGCTCTCGCTTACCTCGGCATACTCGCTTTCCACACGGCTGTAAAGCGCAACCAATTCATTATATCTATCCGCATCATTGAAAAACCATATATCGTAGTCAGCAAGCCTTGCTGAAAGGTTTGTCGCTATCGCATGGCTTTGGCAGTCATATGTGCCCGTATAGCCGGTAAGCCAAGCTTCCTCCTGCTGGCCGCCCGAGCTGCTGCCGCCGCCTGTAGAAGGACGCGTAGTTGGAGTATCCTCCACTGTCACAGCATTGCCATCGAATACGGCCTTGCCTGCGTCAATGCCTGCGCTTTGCTGCACGCTGACATTTTCGAAAACCTGCTCGGAAGCTGCGCCTTCTGCGCTGCCGCTGCCTGCGTCTGTCTTTGCGCCTTCAATTGTCTGTGCCGCTGCTTCGGTCTGCTGTACAGCCTGCTGCTCTTCGCCGGCTATCTTTTCATCGAGAAGCTGTGGGTCTGAGACTGCATCGCTAATCTGCTGCAGCGCATTATCCGCAACCTGCAGAGTTTCCAGAGCTGCGCCGGCCTGCTCCACAATCTTTTCCGTCGAAGCCTGTAATGCTTCGCCCACAGGCATACCATTTTTGATTGCGGCATTTTCGATGATTGCTCTCGCGCCGAAGTTGTCAATCTCAAGCTCGGACTTTTGGATGAGCTGCTCAGGCGCCGGTAACGAAGGGGTCAGTAAACCCGGAGTGCCCGGAGTACTCGGAATGTCCGGAGTTAATGCGAAAGTGAGCTGCTCGCCGGCAGAGAGTTTGGCTGATGGACCTATTCCGATGCCCGGCTTTATTTCAGTCTGTCCGGAGAAAAGCTGCATGGTGGTTTTTTGATTTAGCCTCAAAGATGAGAAGGGTCTGGTGACCACCTGCATTGTACCGCTCGTTCCACGGATGCCGGTGGTGAGGTTGCTCGTTTTGATGTTCATCGACTCATTGCCCGAAAGCTTTTTTTCAACGTCAAAATAGAGTTGCCCGCTCTTTAGAGTAATTTCAATCTTTTTGCCCGACTTTTCAATCTTTACCTTTGTGTTCTGGTCGAGCTTTATAGCCTTTGCGTCATCAAGGCTGATGTAGCAATACGAAGCTGCTGCGGTCTTTACAGTATATCCCGTAAGGAGCTTCGTGCCGTCAGACGGTGTTACGTCCTTTCCTTTCTCGGTCGCAATCTTTACGGTGCCGCTGGTGCCCGCAATTTTCATGACCGTTGCACTTGCATCACCTGCAGAGTCTGCCGCAAAAGCAGAGGCTGCGCCGAATGTGAGCACGAGTGCCAGTGTCAGGATCAAACTAAATACTTTTCTCATGCGCGTTCCCTTCTTTATATTACCTTTATCTACTTAATTAAATTTAGACAGTTTATTATACAACAAGCTGAAATAATATGAAAGCAAAAACGCAAAAAATAGACGAAAACCACTCTATCTGCAGATAGAGTGGTTTTATGAAAAAACGCATGTTTTTATGGAACTACCGTAATCGGAATATCCGTAAGCTCGGTGATAATCGTGCCGTCGGCTGCGAGCAGCTCGTCAAAATAGTATAAACCATCATCTTCATGGATTCTACTTGTATATCCGAGAGTTGCGCCCTCCCAGTTTACCTCATCAGGGTCGAATCCAAAGCCGCTCATTCCATATTCACCTGTATTGTCAAATACAAGCGAGTGAGCGTATCTGTCCGTATAGTTTCCTCTGAGTCTGAAGAGCTTTCCATCACCGTCAATGATATAGAATCTGCAGTTCACCGCACCGCCGACTATGCTACTGCCCACTTCAAGCATTGAGCCCTCTTCGAATGTAAGGGTGAGGGTTGCGTCGGAGCTGTCATATACTGCCGAAGGGCTAGGCTCCTGTGTTGTAGCCGCTAATATAGCTGTAGCTCCAACCGGTTCCGAATCTACTTCTATTGTCTCGAGTGCCATATTCTTGCTGCCACTGTTAAGTCTCACAAAGAACCTGCCCTCAGGCACCTCACTCGGCAACCAATCTTCATCAATATGGAAGAAGGTAGTGCCAAGCTGCTGTGTATGGTTGTCGTTCCATCTGAACTCGTCGGTCCAGTCCATATCCGAGCCTTGTATCTGAGTTGAGTTATCCCAGCTGGTTCCGTACTTAATCATATAAGTGCCGTTGGTAGTCGGATTCAAAAGCCTTCCTCTGAGGTCGACTCTGATGAGGCTCCTGTCCTCCGATGCGGCTACGCTGTCTATATTAACTGCCGAATCCTGAATAGGGATAGGATTTTCTGCCGTTATTGCGGCCATAGGGTTTCCGTTCGTATCTGCAACCGCAGTTCCGTTATAGGTAAGGCCCATATTCATGCCTTCAAGGCTCTCCACACCAAGCTCCATAAAGTAGCGCGTTCTGCCGCTTACTGCAGCGGTTGTCGAAACGCTTACAGAGCTGATTGTACCTGCTGCGCCCGTAAAGCCAAAGCCCTCTCCGTTAGTCGGCACATCTACGTCTTCGCTCATTTCGACAACAATTTTGTTTCTCGCTCCATTTAAGAATGCCGATAAAATGCGAGGTGCTACAGTGTCTCGAGCGTTCTCAGTGCCTGTAATGTACAGCTCGCCGAATTGCTGACTAGCCGCCACAAAAATCGGTCGGTCTGAAATTACATTACCCTGCTTTAGGATAAATGCAAAGAATGCGCCGGAGTCAGCATCCTGCCACTCATTAAAGTCTATACTTATCGTTTCTTCGTCTGCCGAGTCTATACGCCCGTAGACAAGTGCACTTGCCTGATTTACATAGTTTGAATGCCCGTGAAGCACATCATAGGAATCAGGGTAGCCATTACCTCGTTTTCCTACAAATATTCCGTAAACCTCCGTATCCGCTGCCTCTGCAAGCTTTAGTGTTATATCAAAGCCATCTGCTCTGCAAGCTACCTGCGGATATCCATCCGCAAAGCCAACGATATTGCTGCTTAATATCGGCTGTGATGTTATAGGGTTACCCTCCGCGAGGCGGTAGGTGAAGGTGAGGTTGCTGCCTATTACATTGCAGTTTCCATCGTTAGCCGGGCAGTTTCCACCCTCGTTAAGAGGTGTTACTGTTGCCCCACCCATTTTAGGATTCATATATTCAATGCCCGTAACCTTTACGGTATAAAGTCCGTCTGAGCCTTCAACAGGATTGGATGTTACAAGGCTATAACCACTGCCAAGGGAAACAGGGACTTTAGCCCCGCCCGTGCCGAGCATATATGTGTATGGACCCACGTCAACATATCCGTAATCATTAAGAGTGAGCGTTGAATCCGATGGTACATCGGTATAGGTTCCTGCTCCAAAGTTGTACATGCCCCAGCCGATATAAAGGTCTGCAGGCTCGATTACAACAGGAGTTCCGCCCGTCTTTATATCGTTAAGGTTTCCCTGCTTTGGAATTGCGTAGTATAGATATCTGCCGGTACGTGAAACGCTACGCACAGTCTCATAGCTTCCCGCAGGGTCGTAGAAATCCCAACCAAAGCCACCGCTTGCTGTGGAACTCAACCTCGTGATTACTTCATCAAGATTAAGACCTTGACTTCTAAGCGCTGACCAAGAGGTTGCTATGTTTCTATACTTTTGTCTCTCACTAGAGCTGCTTCCGTCAAAGCAGAAGATATAATAGTTATTTGCCTGGTCTTCTGTCAGATTAAACGCAGGATGATCCTGTCCGTCATATGTGCCGGTATATCCTGTAATCCAGCCCGGTTCTATTGTGTAGCTGTATGTATATTCACCTGTCAGGGAGAAGTTTGGTGTCTCGTAAACATATTCCGGCTCAGGATCTACAATCGGAATGCCATGTCCGATACTTGACGGAGTGGTAACTGCAATACAATTAACCTTTACCGTGCCGGAGTTTGCGGTAAGTTTAAAGCCGCTGGCATAGCCCGGAGCCAATGTAAATATTTCTGTTGGCTGTCCATTATCGTCAAATCCTGCAATATCCATCGATATCGGCTCAAATATACCATCAGGCGATACAATGCCAAGCTGCGCGCTTACAGGAATCTCTGTCGTATCCGAAGGGAAAGTGCCTGAATTGCCGGTGACTTCATTTCCGCTTGCATCTACCCATCTAACCTCAAGTTCCTTTCTTGAAATCCTAACATGGAGTGTACCTGTCTTTTCCTCGTAAGGTGCTGTATGCCCTATTGCGTAGTAAGGATAGTCACCACTGTCAGCGACATACATTACCTCGCTGATATCTTGCCTATTATCACTTATGTCATGTTCATTGCAATAGTTGTTCCTAAATTCATTATTGTAGAGAAGATATTGTTCCACTACCAGTCTGTAATAATCCGGTTCTGGCTCGCCTGCCTCAGCAAGGCTTACCTTTACCTCTTCATAGTTTGCCTTTGCATCCGCGAGGACTGCCGCAAAGGATGTATATTCCTCTACAGTCTTAAATACAAAGATATCGCTTTCGCTGAACTTTACATATGGGTCTTCTGTGAATACACGCTTTGGTCCTTGTGAGAAATAATCAAATGCGCCTGTATATCCCGTGAGATATCCCGACTCAGGAATACCGTTTTCGCTTGCGCTCGAGCTGCCGCTACTGTGGCTGCCCGAAGTCTGCGCTGCAGTGCCCTCTACAGTCACGCTGCCGCCTTCGAAGCTTACCTTTCCGGCGTCAATTGTGGCATTTTGGGAAACCTCCACCTTTTCGAAAACCTGCTCGGAGGCTACACTGCTCGCATTTCCGCTGCCTGCATCAGCCTTTGCATCGCTTATTGCCTGCAAGGTTTCTTCGGTCTTTGCAGTTTCCTGCTGCTCCTGCTCTGCGATGGCTTTGTCGAGTGCCTGCGGATCGCTTGCCATTTCTGTAACCTGCTGCTTTGCGCTATCCGATACATTGAGCGTATCAAGCACCGTTTCGCCCACCTTTTCGAGAATCTGAGCAACGCTCGAGGTAAGTGCCTCGGCTACGGATGTACCCTGCTTGATTGCAGCATTTTCGATGATGGCTCTCGCGCCGAAGTTGTCGACAACGAGATCTCCCTTTACAAGAGTCTGCCCGGCTCCCGTGGTTTCCGCTGCTTTGTTTACGGCAAGCTGCTGACCTGCGGAAAGGCCGGTGGGCATGGCATTACCCATGCCTGTCTTTACATCGGTAAATCCCGAAAAGAGCTGCATCGAAGTCTTTGGCATCAGTACATTTGCCAGCTGCGATTTCTGCGAGCCTGCGCGCTGTATAGCCTCAAGCACCTTTTCGAGGACAACCCTTATTGTGCCGCTCGTTCCGCGGACACCGGTTGTGAGGTTACTCGTCTTTATGTTCATTGACTCACTGCCTGAAAGCTTTTTGTCTACATCAAAGAACAGCTGCCCGCTTTTGACATTTATTTCTATTTTCTTTCCCGACTTTTCTATCTTTACCTTCGTATTCTGGTCGAGCTTTAACGCTTTTGCATCATCGAGACTGATGTAGCAATACGAAGCCACACCCGTCTTTACGGTATAGCCCGAAAGGAGCTTTGTACCGTCGCTGACGTTTACGTCCTTGCCCTTTTCGGTCGTGATGCTGACTTTTCCGTCAAAGCCCGCAATCTTCATCACAGTCGCAGTCGTGCTTCCCGCAGACGAGCCTGCCGCAAATGCGGAGCCTGCGCCGAAGGTAAATACGAGAGCAAGTATTAATACTAAACTTACTATCCTTTTCATTGTCTGTTCTCCAAACTTACTTTACATCCGAAAGGTTCTTTAGAATCTGCGCAACCTCTGCTCTGGTAGCAGTGTCACCGGCTGCCAGATTTCCGTCTTTACCCTTTATTACGCCCTTTCCGACTGCCCAGATCAGAGCATCCTTTGCCCATGACGGAGCCTTGTCCGCATCAGGCATGGCGTTAAAGCTTTCCTTTGCTGCACTGCTGAGCGTAGTATCCATCTTCATCATCTTTGCATAAGAATATATGATTGCTGCCATCTGGCCGCGTGTAACATTGTCATTTGGTGCGAAAAGTCCGCCGCCTATGCCGTTTACCAGGCCATTGTCAGCAGCCCATGCAGCCGGGCCCGCATAGTAAGCACTGTCTGCCACGTCGCTGAACTTACTGTCGCCGCCGATAATTTCGCCTGCGTAGGTCTTTTCATAAAGCCTGCCAATGACTGTCACGAACATGCCGCGTGTCATGCTTGCCTGAGGCGAGAACATGCCCTTTGCGGTGCCGTTAAAGAGGCCTCCCGTGTAAGCATAGTCCACCGCATCATAGTACCAAGCCTTTGCCGGCACGTCATAGAAGTCAGAGACCGACTTTGCCTCAGCCGAAAGGTCCAGAACTACAACTCCCGCATCGCTGTCGGCCACATAGAGCTTGCCATCCGAGATAGCCATATCTGCCGGGTCAGCCGGGAATGTATCGAGTGCCTTTGCATCAGCCTTTAAGAAGGTGGAAACTGTGCCGTCCTCAATCACACGGATTGCATTGTTTCCGCAGTCGCCGACATAGAGCTTGTTTGAAGCTTTATCAAAGGCAAGTCCTGTCGGATTGAGGAAAAGTGCCTTGCTGCCGATTCCGTCAATATACCCGCCGTCAGCAGATGCGCCGGCAATGATGGAAAGAGCTTTGCCGTCGTATTTCAATACTCTGTGATTGCCCGTGTCTGCAATATAAAGGTTTTTACCGTCCCATGCGAGACCCTTTGGTGCGGAAAGACCGCTGACGATTGTCGCTACCTTTCCGTCCTTTGTGAGAGACAGAACTCTGTCATTGCCTGTGTCAGCAATGTAGAGTGTGCCTTTACCGTCGCTTGCAAGAGCAGTCGGAAGTGAGAGCTTTGCTTCTTTACCGAGCAGCGTCTTTACACTGCCGCCTTCAATGTAGCGAAGGAGATTGTTTGCAGTGTCGCTCACCGCAAGGCCGTTCATGAAGCCTTCGATGTCGGTCGGACGGTTAAAGAGTGCCTTTGCGTTTTCGCTGTCAAGGAAACCGCCTGCCGCTTCGCCGAGCATGTCCTCAGGAAGGAGCTTTCCCGCAAAATCGGTCCACTCACTGCTGCCCTTTGCCTCTTTCATAATGAGGTTTGAAAGGTGGTCGACCGCATAGATATCGCCTGCCGCATCAACGTAGATGCCCGTTACTTCC
>DGGP01000166.1 GCA_002392265.1 Firmicutes bacterium UBA3871
ACGCTGATCCACAACGGCAGAGAGACCTACGATACCTACGAAAACTGGGCAGATTATGTGACCATCTTCGGCAAGGACTATATCTACAAAGGCATTGCAGCCGAACTGGGCATTCCGGCTGAAGATGTCGAGACCTTCTTTGCAAGTTCCACCGCACCCGCGCAGACCGATCAGGAGGGGGGCGGCGGCAGCGTCACAACCGTGACAACGCCGGAATATGTTCCGTCGGTTGTGACGGATAAGCCGTTTCGTTCGATGACGCTGGAGGAAAAGAAAGCGTATGTTGCAAGCCTGCCGGCGGAGGAACGGATGCCCTTCCTCGCAAGTCTTTCGCCCTCAGAGCGCAACAGCATCATCAAGCAGCTCGATACCGACAGCAAATCTGATATTGTCAGCGGCTTTGCAGACCTCGCCTCGGATATGGGCATGAATGTTTCCGTTGATCACATTGAAGGCAATGACATCTCGCTTTCCATCCGCGATGATGAAGGCAAACTGATTGATACGGCGGCTGTGGGCGCATCAACGGTGGACGATACCGGCTGGGATCTGCGTTTGCCGGTGCTGGGTTCACTGGGCGCAATGGCGCTTGCCGTGACAGGCCTCGGCTGGATCGCGCTGCGGGAAAGCAGACAGGAGGCGGATGCAAATGGCTGAACAGTCTCAGAAGCGCAGCAGCAAGGCGGCGCTCATCATTACGCCGTTTCTTCTTCTGCTGCTGGCGGGCGGTATGACGGTGCTGGGATGGTCACTTGCGCCGACCCACACGGTCGAGAAGTATCTGAACATCGCCTTTATGGATAACCTCAAGACGCAGACCGAGACCGCAGGTCTCCAGATTCTGCAAAAGGAGATCGACACCGCGGATGCAGAGGATACCGGAAAAAAGACCTATCCGGAAGGAAAGATCACGTATCCGGTGTTCGGTGAGCAGTATGCGCAGCTTACGGCAGATGCCATCGGGCTGAATGTCGGCGTGTTCTTCGGTTCTAACAGTGAACTGCTCGCACTCGGTGCGTGTCAGACAACGCAGTCTGCGGTGCTGGGTACGGTGGGCAATGTCGTCATCGACGCCCATGTCAACACCTATTTTTCCGATCTGACGAAACTCAGCGTCGGGGATAAGGTGGTGCTGTACACCGATTACGGCAGATTTACCTACCGTGTCGCGGAGTCGATCAGCTTTGACAAAACTGACCGCAAATACCTCGGCGTGACCGAGGGCGAGGATCACCTCACGCTCTATACCTGCAAGCCGGAGCTTCTGGGCAATTCCGATGTGCGCGTCGGCGTGCGCTGCGACCTTGTCGCAAAGGAATTCTATGAGCCGCTGCAATGAGAAAGTGAGGGAAACAGTTTGAAACGTACTATCAAATATCTGGCAAGCGTGATTTTATCGCTGCTGCTGATTTTTTCGTTCATCGCACTGACCTGCTCCGTGCTGCTGCGCGGCAGGGCGCTCAATCCCGCCGCTTATCACCGGATCGTCGCGGAGCAGCATCTGACGGACAAGATCAGTGTGCGGCTGACGAATTACTTTACACAGCAGGAGAATACCACCGGCATTCCCGTATCGGTCTATGCCGAATCTCTGAAATCTGAGAATCTGGAGCCGGTCGTGGACATCACCCTGCGGAAGCTGTTTGATTATGTCTACGGTGTTGCGCCCGATACGGAGACGAAGCCGGATTTCACGGTGCTGGAGGGCGATCTGCGGAAGTTCTTTGAGCAGTATGCGGAGGAAAACGGCATTGCGCGCGATGCGGCATTTGAGGATGCACTGCGGAAGAACATGGACGCGGCGGAGAAGAAGATCACCGCGGAGTGCGATGTTTTCAAGACGGGCAGTCTTGCGGAAGCGGGCCTTCTGGGGAAGGCGCGGAAGATCTATCCGCTGACGGTCTGGCTGATCCCTGTGACGGGAGCGTTCACGCTGCTCCTGCTGCTGATCCTGTTTTTGATGTACCGCCGCACGGTTGACCGCTGGTTCTATTGGGTGGCGAGTTCGGTTCTGGTCAGCTCGATTCTGATGCTTGTGCCGTCAGCATGGCTGAGCGCGACCAACTGGTTTGACCGTTTCGCGGTGAAATCCGAGCAGATCTTCGCAGCGGTCACAGGCTTCCTTTACGGCTTGACGCATACGGTGACTGTGTACGCAGTCTGCGGGATTGCAGCGGCTGTGCTGCTGTATGTGATCGCGGGCATCTGCGGAACGGTGCGCCACCGCAAGGAGGCCGTCCGCAACGCAAAGCACTGATAAGGTATCGCTTCGCGATAATTTATAATGGGCTCTGCCCAAACCCGCCAAAGGGATCTATCCCTTTGGAATCCCATCTTTTACCTCAATAAGGGATTCTTAATGTTCAGTGACCCTTAAGCGGGAGAATGGGGGCAGCGCCCCCATTCTCAATTCGTCGGAGACACCTTATACACAGAAAAAGCGGAGAACCTTTTGACAGGTTCTCCGCTCGTTTTCTGTATGATTGATCTGCCGGAAACGGTTCTTACTTGCCGAGTGCAGCTTTCAGTTCGTCAGCGCGGTCGGTGCGCTCCCACGCGGGCATGAGATCCTCTCTGCCCATGTGACCGTATGCAGCGAGCTTCTGATACTGCGGCTTGCAGAGATCCAGCGTGCGGATAATGCCGGACGGACGCAGATCAAAGACCTCGGCAACAGCATTTGCCAGCTTCTCCTCATCCACGACACCGGTGCCGAACGTCTCGACAAAGACCGAGACAGGCTTCGCAACGCCGATCGCATAGGCAAGCTGCACCTCGCAGCGCTTTGCAAGACCGGCAGCGACGATGTTCTTCGCGATGTAGCGTGTCATGTATGCGGCAGAGCGGTCAACCTTCGACGGATCCTTGCCGGAGAATGCGCCGCCGCCATGTCTTGCATAGCCGCCGTAGGTGTCTACGATAATCTTACGGCCTGTAAGTCCGGAGTCTCCGTGAGGTCCGCCGATAACGAATCTGCCTGTAGGATTTACGTAGTACTTTGTCTGATCGTCGAGCAGCTCAGCCGGTACGATTGGCTTGATTACATACTCGATGAGGTCTTTCTTTATCTGGTCCTGAGTTACGTCAGGATCGTGCTGAGTGGAGATAAGGATTGTGTCGATGCGAACAACCTTGTCACCGTCGTACTCTACTGTAACCTGAGTCTTGCCGTCCGGACGGAGATACTTTAATGTGCCGTCCTTTCTAACCTTTGTGAGCTGCAGTGCGAGCTTGTGTGCAGTCTCGATAGGCATAGGCATCAGTTCAGGTGTCTCGTTGCAGGCATAGCCGAACATCATACCCTGGTCGCCGGCGCCTGTCTTGTCGATGGCTTCGTCGTTTAATGTGCCGTCCTTGTACTCGAGAGCCTTGTCAACGCCGAGCGCGATGTCGCCGGACTGCTCGTCGATAGCCTGAAGAACTGCGCAAGTGTTGCCGTCATAGCCATACTCGCTCTTGTCGTATCCGATGTCGCAGATAACTCCGCGAACAATCTTTGGAATATCAACATAGCAGGATGTGCTGATTTCGCCCATTACCATTGCATAGCCTGTAGTAGCTGTGGTCTCGCAGGCAACACGGCCGTTAGGGTCCTTTTCAAAAATCGCGTCCAGAATCGCATCGGAAATCTGATCGCAAAGCTTGTCAGGATGGCCTTCTGTTACTGATTCGGATGTAAATAACTTTCTCATTCTTTTCTCCTTTCAATCAAAAAGCCCCTTGCGAGAAGGGGCTGAAATACTGTTTTCTTTCCCCTCATCTCTCAGGTCGCATGTACCTGCAGGAATTAGCACCTTAATGAACCGCTTTCGCAGCTCCTCAGGTTGCCGGACTTCATAGGGCCTGTCCCTCAGTCACTCTTGATAAAGGCTTTTCGATATTCATCTTTAGATTTAAGTTAAGCTAATTATATTCACTTGGCAGTTAACTGTCAAGCGGTTTGGCTAATTTTTTCCATCGGGTCCGCTCGGAGTGTCCTGTCTGATCAGGTCGACGAATTCATTGAAATCTTCGATTCCGCTGCTGATATATTCGTAAATCAGCGGCTCTTTAAATTCGTACTTCGCAGTTGGGAACAGCCTGCCGGCAATGCGCGAGCTTTTGAGCTCGTGCTCGAGCTGCATGATGGACGTCAGCGTGTAAGCCGCTGCAATTATCTGACCCCTCGATACGAAATATATACCCTCCACATCGTCGTTCAAACGAAAAACTCTCTTTTTCACATGATCGTTATTCGGGCAGAAGCGCAGGTACAAGCTTCCGGCCTCCTGCTCCGAAGCCACCGCACGCTCCACCAGATCCGGGCAGCTGCTTTCAAACAGCTCCACACCGCCGTCGTAAGTGTAGTTTGTGACATACTCAGACTTGCGCAGCTTCATCGAAGCCTCCTGCGGACTGATGCGCATCGAGCTGAGGGCGTGGTAGTCGATAATCCGGTGCTCCTTGTCCACCGTCAGCTGGCTTACGACCAGCAGATAGTCTTCGGTGCAGTCGAGCAGAGTCTCCGCCATGTAGGTGCACTCCTCGCCGGCCGTGTCGATGTCGATGGTGTTCATGACCATTGTGGAGATCGGCACGGTTTCCATCTGGTTCAGCAAAATGTTCCCCTTTATCAGATGTGCCGCAGCCGAGAAGTCCTTGCCCGCCAGACGCATCAGGAAATAGTGTATGGCCTGGTAATTGTTGACTATAGGCGTGCAGATTTTGTTCATTATGCTTGCGCGCTCTTTTGCTGAAAACTCAACCGGATTTGAGATAAGATACATGTATTCCTCTCTCTTGTCCGGGAGCGGCTGATTTTTGCTGAGATTGAAATCAACAAAGGTCTTTAATAGCCACAAAAGCTCTGACTCTCCGATTGGTATCTTCTTTCCGCCGAGACCGCCAAAGAGGTTGCTTTCTATCTTTTTTACGGTCTCCTTGTCGTCGCCGCAGACGGATGCGTATTCCTCAAAGCCGTATTCCTCGGTCTCGAAATAAAAGAACTGGCTGAAATCTTCTTCCTTTTCGGGTGCTCTGTAGTATGTTACCTTCCAGTGTGCAAACACGCCAACAACACCCATCAGGCGGGTGTCGGTAACGTAGCTGTCTATCAGTCGCATGCTTGCCATGCTCGGTGGCAGATTGGAGCCACCACGGTAAACATCAAATTTGCGGGTTTTGCCTTGCATACCTTGCATTTTTCTACTCCCTGTCAAGAAGGATGAGTTCTGCGCTCACGCCGCTTAAGGTGTTCATCAGGCTCAGCGTGTCGGAAACGGTGACGCGGCTGAAGTCGATGTGCGGAAGCGTGGACCAGTTATTTACAATAGCCTGTCTGGTGCCTGTCGCACTGCGGTGACGGATGGCATCCTCGTAGGCGGAAATGACGTTGTCGCGAGTCAGCGTATAGCGGCTTACACGGTAGTCGCCGGAAAGTCCGCCCATGCGAATCAGGAACTCGGTCTCTTCCTCGTACTCGCGCACGAGCTCAAGAGCCTTGTCCTTTGTGGTGAGACCTGCGAGGCGGTCCTTTAGCTGCTCGTCAACATTGTAAATCAGAATGCTCATGCTGACGATGTCCTTTTCAGACTTGCTCGCAGTGGTAATTATGTAGTTCGGGCCTGATGCGAGAACGGTCTCCTTCAGGCTCTTTAAGAGATTGTACGGTCTTGCAATCGGCTTCATAACTTCGCGGCCGAAAAGCTCTGCCTGGAACAGGAACTCGCCCGGATTCAGGAAGGCTTCAGGCAGGTTTACATCAATGATGGTCGAGCGGGATTTCTGCTTGCCCGCATAGTCGGAATATACGCCCTTTACGAGCTTTTTTATTGCGAACTCAATATTGTCCGGATTGCTGCGCTCGTACTCTGCTTGCGACTCGTGGCTGATGGTTTTGCCGTTGTAAGCCTTGCGGTACTCGCTCGGTGTCATGCCAAACCAGGTCTGGAAGTGCTTTATGTAGTAGCGTACAGCCGAAAAGCCCGACTCCTCTGCTATTGCACCAATCTTTTTGTTTGTGCCCAGCAGCAGCTTTTCGGATTCTTCGACTCTGATAAACGAAAGGAGCTCCTGGAATGAAAGGCCCGTCGCCTCTTTGATTACGTGTGAAAGGTAGTAAATCGAGAGGTGCTCTTTGTCGGCGATTTCCGACAGAGTCAGCTTGCGCATGTAGTTTTCGTGCATGTAGTCGGTGATGCGGTTCAGGCGGCCTGCGAGGATTTTGTCGCCGCGGTTCTTTACGCCGTTAACAAACTTGCCGTCCTCCATCACGAAATATCTGAAGTCCGAAAGGAGGCAGGAGATCAGGTTGTGAGTTGACTCGATAACCTTTTGCTCGTAGCCGTAGCCCTTTTGGATTATTTCCATCATTATTTTGGCGAGAATTGTACGGAGCACATCGATGCTGTCGTCGTTGTCATCCTCCATGTCGGTGATGAAAAAGCTGTTTCTGAGGCCTTCGTAATAGTCAGAGAAATAGCGCATGTCCATCTGGAGCATCATGACCATATTCGGCTCGCCCGTGCTTTCGAAGCTATGTGTCTCGTTGTCGTTGATTATGTAGATGTCTCCCTTTTTAAGAGTGTACTGATAGTACCCGTTCTTTAAACCGATGCTGCCATCGAGAACAAAAACCACTTCGATGTCTTCGTGGAAATGGATCGGGTAATTCTTTATGTCGGCCACAATAACGTTAACCGGCAGCTCTTCTTTGTAGACTGTTTTTTCCTTTAACATAACTTCGTCTCCTATGAGGATTTTTACTATGCGATATGCATAAATATTATAACCTTGTAAAATTAATTTTCAAGGTTTTATGTAAACTGAACTGAATTGTGTGAAATTTAGTTTTCAACATAGTACAACTTGTTGATTTTCACACCTTTGGCGAGTTTTCCACATCTGGAAATGTGATTGTATACAATTTTTCCCACAAGCTCCTGTGGAAAAGTCGATAGCCTTTTGTGGTTGATTTTTACAAGTTTGAAAGGTCATCGTCGAAAAGTCAATACCTATTTATCCACAGATTTTTGATTTGTTTTTATTGTTCTTTTTTTGCTTTCGAAATATCGCTAAAAATAGCGATTTACCATTTAAAACCTCTATGAATACGGGGGTTTTTTTACAAAATTGAACAGCGCCCTGTAAAATTACTACCTGTAATTTGCAAAGTATTTTCCATAAAATAACAAGCGTTGGAACTGCAACAAAACCGCATCATTTCCGCACAATTATTTTCGGCATTAAGCATATTTTTAGTCTACGTGTCCAATATTTTTAGTAAACTTTGTTGCGAAATCATACCGCAAGTTTGTACGAATTGATATTATAATACCACAAGTTTTACAATTGTGGTATACTTATTTTAGATTTTAAATGTACAAATTTGAGGTGCCCAAAAATGAAGACTGACAAAATATTCTATGATGATTTATATGCAAAATCCGGTAGCGCCCGGGTAACAAAAGCTACTGCAAAAGGCGATGCCGGCATCACACTGGAAATAGACCGGACCATATTCTTCCCTACAGGAGGAGGGCAGAGCTGCGACCTCGGAAAGATAACCGCGGGCAGCACTGTTTGCGAAGTCTGCGAGGTTCACGAAGACAAAGAGCAGGTATATCACGAGCTTTGCTTTTCATCGCCAGACAAACGCGATGCGGCTCTCAAACTTTTGACCGAAGGCACCGAAGTCCGACTGGAGATAGACTGGGACCGCCGTTTCGATAATATGCAGCGTCACTGCGGCGAGCACATTCTTTCCGGTATCTTTTACCGTGAATACGGCGGCGTCAACCGTGGCTTTCACATGGGCGAGGACTATATGACCATCGATATCTCGCTCGAAGAAAAGCCTGAATACAAAGAGCTTACCTTTGATATGTGCAAGCATGTGGAGCTGTGCGCAAACGAGGTAATCTGGTCGAATGCGCCGGTAATCCGCCGTCTCTACGCAACGCGCGAGGAGTGCGAAGGCTTGCCGCTTCGTAAAAAGCTTGCTATAGAAAAGGATATCTCGATTGTGTGCGTCGGTGCGATTGAGAATGCTGCCGACTGCGTGGCTTGCTGCGGTACTCACCCCGCAACAGCGGGACAGGTGGGGCTGATAAAGATCTTCAAGGTGGAGGTCAACAAAGGCATGTTCAGGGTCTACTGCGAAGCAGGCCGCCGCGCGTACCTAGATTACGAGTACAAGCACGATTTCTTTACTCACATGGCAAACCGCCTTTCGGCAACAAATGCGACTATCTACGAGCAGCTCGCTCGTGATGACGCAAAGGTTCAGGCGGTCAGAAACGAGCTCTATCAGCTAAAGCGCTCAGTTATTTCGGAGCGTGCTTACAGCCTCGGTCTGTTCTTTAAAAAGCTGGCAGAGATGGATAAAATGGAAGTTCTGAACGACGAGATTTTTACCAGAGAATATAACGATCTGCAGGTGGACGACCTCTTTGAAATAGGGAAGCAGCTGGATATGACATGCCTGCCGCGCCTGCTGATATTCGTATCGCGTCCGAACAAGACCTGCGTTTTGATTTCGAACGGTCTTTCGTGCGACTGCGCAAAGCTGGTAAAGGAAAATGCCGGTATCTACGGCGGCAAGGGCGGCGGCAGAAATACCTCCGCACGCGCGATTTTCCCTGACGAAGAGAGCATGGACATGTTCATTACCCTGTTAAAGACGCATCTCCTCGGCAAATACGAGGACAGCCTGTCCGCAGGCGGCACCACCAGCCGTCTTTTATCCTAGGCGAATCTGGGGACAGGCACCAAATTGGAAAAAAAGCTAATTTGGGGACAGGTTCCCTAGATACAGGCCCCCTACATTTAGAAAAGAAGTGAATTTTAATTGAACAAAAAAGTTATTATCTATATATTTATGACCGCGCTATGCTTTGGAACGCTGGAAATTGCCGGCAAGATTGCAGGCAACAACCTCGACCCGTACCAATTTACGTTCTGGCGGTTCCTAATCGGCGCCACCGTGATTCTTCCCATCGCACTAAGCGAACAGCGCGAAAGGCAAAAAGCTGTCTCAGCGGGCGAAATTAAGCCCCACAAAGCGACCTTAAACGACGTGCTTATTGTAATCGCTGCCGGGGCAATCTGCGTCCCCATTTCGATGGGTATCGCGCAAGCAGGCATCATCCGCTCCAATGCGGCAACAGCTGCAGTCATCCTTGGCACAAACGGCATGTTCTCGATGGTCTGCGCACACTTTCTCGCCGGCGAGAAAATGACAAAGACAAAGGTCGGCTTTCTGTTTATCGCACTGTTTGGCCTGCTGTTTATGATCTGCCCTTGGGACATCCAGCCGGGCAACACCATTCAAGGCGCACTGATGGTCCTCTTTGGCGCAATGCTGTTCGGTCTCTACACCGTAACCGGCAAGTTCGCCGGAAGGCGCATCGGCTCCATCACGCAAGCTGCAGGCAGCATGTATGCGGGCGCGGTTTTGCAGCTGGCTTACATACTAATCAGCGGGCGGCCTCTTTTGGAAGGAATGGCTGACAACCTGCCGGTAATCATCTATGCCGGCATCGTCGTTACAGGCGGCGGATATCTGTTTATGTTTCTGACGATAAAGCATGCCGGCGTCCAGGTGAGTGCAATTTCATTCTTCCTTAAAATAGCGATTGCACCGCTTTTGTCGGTTATTGTGCTGGGCGAATCGCTCACGTGGAACTGCTTCCTCGGTATCGGGCTGGTACTGCTTTCGAGCTATTTAAATCTTCGGGAGAACCTGTCCCGAAATTAGAAAAAAGGCGAATTTGGGACCTGTCCCCAGATTCGCCTTTTATATTAGTTGAGGATTATTCTTCTACAGGATTAACCTTTAAATCATCAGCAATGATCAGTGGGCAGCCTGTAGCAGCCTTGATGTCTTCTACAGAGTAGTCTGCCCAGCGCTCTGTGAGCACGAGACCCTTGTCTGTTACATGCATAACGCCCATCTCAGTGATAATCATGTCTACTACGTTCATAGCAGTCAGTGGCAGTGTGCACTTTTCGAGGATCTTGTGTGCACCCTTCTGAGTGTGAAGCATAGCGATGATAACCTTCTTTGCACCTACTACGAGGTCCATAGCACCGCCCATACCTGCAACCATCTTGCCAGGTACAATCCAGTTTGCGAGGTTACCCTTGTCGTCTACTTCCATAGCACCGAGTACTGTTGCGTCAACGTGTCCGCCTCTGATGATGGAGAAGGATTCTTCGGAACCGAAGAAGTTGCCGTGCGGTACGTGAGTTACATATCCGCCACCGGAGTTGATAACGTCTACATCTTCCTTACCCTTTTCTGCAGCGCCTGCGAGGCCTGTAAAACCGTTCTCGGAGTGGAGAATGATGTCTACGCCTTCAGGAAGGTAATCAGCTACCATTGTAGGGAGGCCGATACCGAGGTTAGCTACGTCTCCATCGTGAAATTCCTGTGCTGCTCTCTTTGCGATTCTTGCCTTTAAATCTGCCATGGTGTTTCACCTCCTACGATATAATCAACATATACGCCGGCATTGTGGAAAGTATCTACGTGATGCTCACCGATGTCAACGATCTTTTCAGATGCAAGGATTACAGTATCTGCTGCCTTTGCCATAACTGCGTTGAAGTTCTTTGTTGCCTTGTAGCAAGTGAAGTTGCCGTATGTGTCGCAGATGGATGCTCTGCAAAGAGCATAGTCTGCACGGAGCGGCTTTTCGAGGAGGTATACCTTACCGTCGATCTTGATTGTTTCCTTTGGCTCGGAAATAGTGATTTCTCTTTCGCCTACGGATACCTTTTCACCTGTTTCAATAAGTGTACCAACGCCTGTAGGAGTGAGTACGCCACCGAGACCTACGCCGCCTGCTCTGATCTTTTCAGCAAGTGATCCCTGTGGAACGAGTGTGCACTGGAGTGTGCCGTCCTTCATGTGATCACCGATATAAGGATTCATACCAACATGGGATGCGATGATATGATCAACCATGCCTGCGGTAAGAAGCTTTGCTACGCCACGGTCGGTTGTACCTGTTGCTGCTGCAGGAAGTCCACCATCGTTAGCAATAACTGTGAGGTGCTTAACGCCCTTCTTTACGAGAGCATCAATCAGGATTTCAGGTGTACCGGTTCCGAGGAAGCCGCCGACCATTATCGTCATACCGTCTTTGATGCCGGCAACCGCTTCATCAGCAGTTCTGATTTTGTTAATCATGATAATATGTCCTTTCTTAACAACTTAGTTTTATTTATATCATGAAGGCGAGTGGCAAATTCGAGCAAGCCTTTTATTTAAGTGGCTCTTTCTTTTGCCAACCTCTCTTCACAATTTCTGTGATGATAAATGAACCTACATGCTCTGCATACTTGTGAGGTCCGAATCCTGCATCGTAGCCGAGCTCCTGAGCAAGCTCGTGGGAGATACGAGGGCCACCGCAGATGAGGAGTACCTTGTCGCGGATGCCTTCTGCTTCGAGCAGTTCAACCATGTTTGTCAGGTTCATGATGTGAATATCCTTCTGAGTTACTGTCTGGGAAACCAGAATTGCATCGGCATTCTTTTCGATTGCGTGTGCAATGAGCTCTTCGTTTGGAACCTGTGAACCGTAGTTGTAAGCTTCCATGTTCTTGAAACGCTCAAGTCCGAAGTGGCCGTGGAAGCCCTTCATGTTCATGATAGCGTCGATACCTACGGTATGTGCGTCTGATCCGGTGGAAGCACCGACTACGACTACAGGTCTCTTGATATTCTTTTCGATATATTCGCCGCACTCAACACGGTCCATAACTTCACCTTCAACCTTTGTTACGTGGATGCTTGTGAAGTCAACGGTCTGCTGACATGCTGCGTAGCATACGAAGAAAGTGAAGCCGCCGCCCATGTCCTTTGAATAAGTAACACTTGGTTCGGTCATGCCCATCTGCTTTAAGAGCTGCTTCGCTGCTTCTTCTGCTTCTTCACCATAAGGCACAGGAAGGGAGAATGCGAGTTCCATCTTTCCGTCGTTCATGGTGTCGCCGTAAGGCTTTACTTTAGTTAAATCTACAGTTGTAGATGCTGTTGTTGTGCAACAATTTGACATTATTCTGCACCTCCTAACATGAGTGGAATGAATGGATTGAAGTACTGTTCATCCTTTACGCAAACGCCTTCAAGACCCTTTCCGCCGTCACGAGCTCTCTTTACGCCACCAAACTTACCCTGTTCGATAGTGTGGAAGAGGCCGTCAGCCTTAACCTGTGAGAGAAGCTTGTCAGCTTCGTCGAGAACGAACTGAGCACGCTTCTGCATAATACCGTCTTCTTTGAAGATGAGGTCATCACCGATGTTCTTGCAGTTGTTGAAGATGTACTTTGCGTTTTCGATAGAGAGATATCTATCGTGCATGTGCGGTGTATGAATAGCTTCTGTCAGCATACCGAGCAGCTGAATGCCCTGATGTGACCAAATTGAAACCAGATTGAACAGTGCATCCTGAATATGACCGCGGAAGATGTTTCCTGTCATAAACTTTGTAGGAGGCATGTACTTGAGGCAAGCATTAGGGAAGATTTCTCTTGCCATGCAAGCCTGTGCGAGCTCATAAAGGAAGCCGTTTTCCATTTCAGGATCCATTTCGAACGCATGTCCGAGACCCATCTGGTGTTCCTTTACGTTTGCGAGTACAGCAAACTGCTCGTTTATAAACTGGGAAGCAAGTACTGTGTGTGCTGCTTCGTACGCATCGTCTGTTGTGAGGTAGTTGTCTTCGCCTGAGTTAAAGATAATATCGCAGTATCCGATGATTACTCTTGAGAAGAACTGGTCTACGATTGTTCTCTGCATGTTGATATCACGGAAGAGGATACCGTAGATAGCGTCGTTTAACATAACGTCGAGTCTTTCAAGAGCTCCCATTGCAGCGATTTCAGGCATGCACATACCTGAAGAGTAGTTACAGAGTCTGATGTATCTGCCAACCTCTTCGCCTACTTCGTCGAGAGCCTTTCTCATGATACGGAAGTTTTCCTGAGTAGCATAAGTACCGCCGAAGCCTTCTGTTGTCGGACCATAAGGCACATAGTCGAGCAGCGACTGTGCTGTGGTTCTGATTACGGCGATTACATCTGCGCCCTGACGTGCAGCGTTCTGAGCCTGGGTGACGTCTTCATAGATATTACCTGTTGCTACGATTACATAGAGATAAGGCTTTGGACCTTCACCGAGTTTTTCGATATACTCGTTTCTCTTTGCAGTCTGTGCCTTTATCCTCTTTAAGGATTCGTGCACGAGCGGCATAATAGCCTCTTCAGCTTCCTTTGAGGTTGCTGTAGGAAGCTTTGTAATATCAAGCTCGCCTGCTGCCATCTTTTCAGCGATTTCCTGTGGCTTTAATCCGGTCTGGATCATTGCGTTACCCATCCAGTAAGCAACTCCGCGCGGAAGTCCGCCTGCTTCTTTAATCTGGTCTACAACCACGTTAGGAAGCGGTGTCTCCACATCATCCACACCATCTACACCGAGCAGTCTGAGGATAGTTCTTTCGGTGGATACTGTAGTGTGAGAGTCGATGAATTCCTGCATATCCTTCGCAATGCCTGCAGCGGTAGCGCGAGCGTGAGCGATTTTAGCGGAATCCAAGTTTAATTTGCTTTTCATCATTAAATTCCTCCAAATTTCTACATAAAATTGGCTGGTATTTATATCTTAAAATTAATATAAATCTATGTTAGTTATATACATATATTGTGTTCGTTAGTTGGCATTGGGGAATCTCGCCTATTTGGCGGCTTCCTCAATAAATTTCTTTGCCTCCCCAATAATCGAAGAGTCAATTCCGAGCATCATGGCAATGTTCAGTGCATCCTTTGGCACGCTGCCGCCCTTTTCGATGCGGGTGAGCCGGTAGTCCATATACTTGCCTATGATGTTAATGCGCTCGCGCCTGTTTGCGTAAGCGATTTCACGCTTTAATAGCTCGAAGTCCACTCCCGCAAGGCCCACAACCTGCAGATTCACCACATCTCCGAGAGTCACTGCTTCGAAGTGGGTAGTCATCAGCACGATATAAGGCTTTACCTTGAGGTAGTCCACTATAGCCCGCGTAAGAGCCGTCGCCTCGAGCGGATTTGTGCCGCTGGCGATTTCATCGACAAGGATAAGCGAGCGGTCGCCGCTGTTGTCGAGAATCTCCTTCAGCTCCTCCATCTCCGAGCCGAAGCTGGATAGTCCGCGCTCCACCGACTGACTGTCGCCAATCAGTATCTGCATGTAGTTTGAAAGGCCCACCTTCGCAGACCTGCACGGCACGAAAAAGCCGTACTGCGTAAGTATTGCCACCAGTCCGACAAGCTTGAGCGAAATGGTCTTGCCGCCCATGTTCGCGCCTGTAATGCAGGTGACGCCCTCTTTCAGACTTATGCTGACCGGGCAGTATTCCTTGCCCTTTTCGCGAAGAATGTCCTCCACCTGTATGTGACGTCCGTCCTCAAACTCCACTATGTGCTCCTCTACGATTTCAGGGGCGACACATTTGTGGTCGATCGAGAAATAAGCCTTTGCAATGTGGAAGTCCAGCTTTCCGATTCTGCTGCAGTTTTCCATTATTGGCTCTGCATACTCGGAAATCTTTACGGAAAGACCCTTTCTGACGGATTCTTCCTCCTGTTCTATTTCCATGTTGACATCTTCCATCCCGCGCTGCAGCTCGAAAACTTCAGGCGTCGGCTTCAGTCCGAAGGTTGCGGACATATAGTCCTGTGCGGTCTGCTCGAGCTCGGCGAGCGATGCGCATTTTTCCATCAGCGCTTTGTTTGAAAGCTGAACGGAAATCTCAAACTTCGGGGTGAGGATTATGTCATATTTTTCTTTTAGCTCCTCGCGGAGTTCCTTTTGCTCCTTGCGGATTGCAATCTCAAATTCTCTTTTTTTCTTTCGCAGCCCTGCCAGTTTTTCCGAAAAGCTGTCATAGATATAAAAGGTATTGATTCGGCTTTGCTCCGGATCCAGCAAATTCAAAAGTGCCGTTGTATCATTCAGGAAGAAATCATCCGAAATGTATTCTTTGTTTGCCTCCAGGAACTTCTCCAGCTTTTCTGTCTGGATCATCATGTTCTTTACTTCGTAAAGCTCTACAACCGTCAAGGTTTCTTTTGCGCTTCGCTCTATAATAAAGCTGAAATCCTTCATCAGCATGAACACTTCCAAAAGCTTTTCCACACCTGTGGGTTTCGCCTTTATCAGCTCAATCAGCTTTTCTGTTTTCTCAAGCTCTGCGCGAAGCTCGCCTTCCATGCCCGGAAAAAACGGCTTCATTCCCTGGAGTTCTTTGGTTCCGTATGGCGTCTGCACATTGATAAGACCTGCTACATAATCCAGTCCCGTCTCTTTTCGCGTCTTAACATTTGCCAGTCGCAAATTAGCCATGGCCATACTCCTTTACTATAGTTTCACGTCTATTACCGGAACATCGGGGATAGCTTCCTGCACCGTTTCAAGCAGAGCCTTGTGGTCAAACACATAGCCCTGCGGCGCATACGGATTTACCGTTACGGCAGCTACCTTTATATTGTCCAGCACGAAAGGCTGTAGCCCTCGTTTACAAAGTCTGCCCCAGTTGATGCTGCTGATAAAGATTTTTGTCGGATCCTTTAGCACCAGGGGTACCCTTTTTAATTTCGCCGGGGAAATGTCCGCTATCACGCTGTCCGTGAGCGCTCCCGGCACATAAATAAACTCTGTGTCATCATCGATGGCGCTGTCGATATGTCTGCTTGCGGAGAGACCGGTTTTAAGATTCAGCTCCACAACTTCGCCTTTCTTTACAAGACAAATGCCGGAATCGCAGTCTCGGAGCTGCTGACGCACCTCTTCATTCTCCAAAATCGGCAAACGGTAAAGATTAACTATATGCGCTGTTTCTTCGGCCACTACCTTCATGCTGCGCGAAATGGTCGCTCCGGTGGACAGTATAATCGCATCCGAAGTTTCCGGTGCGGCTATCGACTTTCTGTCGATGGCTCCATCGATTATTACAAGCTCCGCTCCGAGCTCGAACATGTCTTTGCACATCTCTTTGTGCGCCTGCACGGTAAGCGGTCCTGCAATCTGTACATAGCCGCTGTCTGCGACTCTGCAAAGCATCAAGTCACCGAGCGCCGTCGGGTATTTGGTCATCCTCAGGATTTCCAGCCCCGCTTCGGCCAGGTCATAAAGCTCCGTGGGGACGGACACGATTGTGTCCGTCTCCAGGAATACTCTAGGTTTTTCGGTACTTGTTACAAGGTCTGTACTTTCTCCGTCTCTGCCCGTTGAGGTAATCCCCAGCCGAAGCCCCTCGTCCATGGACTCTTCGATGAAGTAGTTCAGTGCGGTGGTTTTTCCGGCGTTTTTGGCCATACCGACAATGGAGACGGTTTTATATTGTTTTGCCAGATCGTATAGAAAGCCCATAAAAATTCCTTAATGCTTTATTTGTTTTCCATTCTCTTCTTGTTTCTCTCATGTCTTGCGAGCTGAGCAGGCTCCATGGAGAGCTTGTCGCCCTGGAGAAGTCCGCAAACGCCTTCATACTTGTAGTTTTCAGGAGTTGTCTTGCAGTTCTCGTAAGAGCACTGGAGTGGTGGAAGATGTGGTTCTGTGTATGTTGTGATAACGCCTTCGTAGTTTCTCAGAACGATTCTGTCAGCATTCTGTGAAATTACATACTGTGGCATTACCGGAGTCTTTCCGCCGCCGCCCGGAGCGTCTACTACGAATGTAGGAACTGCATAACCGGAAGTGTGGCCACGGAGACCTTCGATAATTTCGATACCCTTGGATACCGGTGTTCTGAAGTGCTCGATACCGAGTGAGAGGTCGCACTGATAGATGTAGTAAGGACGAACTCTGTTCTTTACGAGTAAGTGAACGAGGTTTCTCATTACATGTACATCGTCGTTAACGCCTCTGAGCAGTACGGACTGGTTTCCGAGAGGAATACCTGCGTCTGCGAGTCTTGCGCAAGCAGCAGCCGATGTCTCTGTCATTTCCTTTGGATGGTTGAAATGAGTGTTGAGCCAGATTGGGTGATACTTCTTGAGCATGTTAACGAGCTCAGGAGTAATTCTCTGAGGAAGTACAACCGGTGTTCTCGAACCGAGTCTTACGATTTCAACGTGTTCGATCTTGCGAAGCTCGGAGATTACATATTCGAGAGTGTCGTCTTCAACGAGAAGTGCGTCACCGCCGGAAAGAAGGACGTCTCTTACCTGAGGAGTCTTTCTGATGTATGCGAGGCATGCATCGATGTCTTCGCGGCTTCTTGCACCGTCAGTTTCACCTGCAAGTCTACGACGTGTGCAGTGTCTGCAGTACATTGAGCACTTGTCTGTTAACAGGAAGAGTACTCTGTCAGGATATCTGTGAGTAAGTCCCGGTGCCGGGGAGTCTTCATCCTCGTGGAGAGGGTCAAGCATGTCAGCGCATGATCTGTGGGATTCTGCTGCAACAGGAACTGCCTGCATTCTTACAGGGCAGTGTGGATCGTCAGGATCCATCAGAGATGCATAGTAAGGAGTGATTCCAACACGGAAGCCGCCTTCTTTGATCTGCTTTCTCTCTTCGTCAGTGAGGTTTACAACCTGCTCGATCTGCTCTACGGTAGTGAGTCTGTTTTCAACCTGCCAATGCCAGTCGTTCCACTGTTCGTCAGTAACGTCCTTGAACAGAGGGATATCTTTCCAATTTCTAATTGCCATATTTATTATTCTCCTTAAAAAATAATGTGAGAGTCATTATGGGGCCGGCGAGCGGCCCCGGTTGATTATCCTATTGGATTATGCGTACATTTCCTCG
>DGGP01000005.1 GCA_002392265.1 Firmicutes bacterium UBA3871
GATGCAGCCATCAACCCGGGCAACTCCGGCGGCGCACTGCTCAACATGAACGGCCAGCTGATAGGCATCAATTCGGGAAAGGTTGAAGCCGTTGAAGCGGAAGCTGTCGGCTATGCCATCCCAATCGACGAGGCGGCACCGATAATAGAAAGCATACTTGAACACTCGCAGAGAGAAGAAGTCCCGGCGCAGGAAAGAGGCTACCTCGGAATAACGGGGCAGACGGTAACTGCCGATGCGCAGGCTGCTTACGGCATGCCTAAAGGCGTGTATGTCAGTGAAGTTGCAAAGGGTGCCGGCGCTGAAAAGGCAGGCATCGTAAAGGGCAACATCATTTCGGCGGTAGATGGCTATGCTGTGGAGGATATGACGTCCCTTCAGAGCATGCTGGCTTACTACAAACACGGCGAAAAGGTTGAAGTTACCGTATATGAACTCGGTATGGACGGCTATGCTTCAAAGACCGTGGAGGTTACCCTGTCAAACGCAAAGGCGGCAGGAATTACAGAAGCGGCAAATTAAACAAAATTAAACAATCGGAGAAAAATATAACACATGAAACTTCAGCGCTGGCAGACAAATCTATATACACTCTGGGTTACGCAGATTTTTTCAATGGTAGGATTTGGGCTGGGCGTTCCGTTCATTCCTTTCTACCTTCAGGAGCTCGGCGTAACAGATAAGGCATGGCTCAATTTCCTCGTCGGACTTTCGAGCACTCTGCCGGCAGCGACCATGGCAATAGTTTCACCTATCTGGGGAAAGCTTTCTGACCTCTACGGACGAAAGATGATGCTGATGCGTGCCATGGCAGGAGCGACAGTCATACTTACAGGCTACGGACTTTGCAAATCCGTAGTTCTGTTTATGGCGCTGCGGACGCTCCACGGCGTATTTACAGGAACCGTCAGCGCTGCAATGACCTTTGTCTCGGCAAACACACCTTCGCATAAAATGTCCTATGCTCTGGGGTTTCTCACCAGCTCGAACTTCCTCGGCTATGCAATCGGGCCCGCGCTCGGCGGCATGATTGTCGAATACGTGGGATACAGCAACTGCTTCTTCATAGGCGCAGGAGTTATGTTCACCGGCTGCATGCTGGTGCTGCTCCTCGTAAAGGAAGATCCCGCAACGTATGGCAGAGAAGCCATTGCCAGGGCCGAGGCTGCTGTTTCCGGCAGCGCAAAGCAGAAAAAGAGCAAGACGCGCATCATCACCACCGCAGTTGTGGCCGCTTTCGCAGTTCTCTTTTTCGTAAGGGTGACAAGGAGCGTATTCTCGCCTTTCGTGGCACTTTTTGTGCAGGGCAGAATCGGCATAGTTCCGGCGGCAGCGCGCTATACAGGCTTTATAAACGGAGCAAGCGGCGTAGGCACCGCTCTTGCGGCAGTCACACTTTCACGCCTCGGCGACAAGCACGACAAGTACAAGGTAGTACTCTTCTTCACCGCAATGTCGTTCTTTGTGTCACTTTTGCTGTTACCGAGATATTCACTTACGATATTCTGCGGAATGTATCTGATATACTTCTTTGTCTGCGGTGCGGTGGAACCGATACTGACCAGCCTCATTTCGGAAAACACGGATGCGCAGCACAGAGGCACGCTGTTTGGACTGATGGGAACGCTGAACTCCGTCGGAATGATGACAGCTCCGATGATCGGAACAGGCGTATCAAGCATATTCTCGTACGAGGCGATACTTTACTGCATACCTCTCTTTACAATGATTCAGGGAGGATTGCTGCTCGCAGGTAAAAAGAAGCTGCATGCAGGCAGCGGAGCAAAGGCAGTAAAGGAAGCAAATGCAGTTAAGGAAACGGGCAAAAAAATGAAAAATGATTATGTTTACAAAGCGGTTTCTCCTACGGGCACACTTACTGTAAAACCGCTGCCGGTAACGGATGTGGGCGCAGCGTCAAAGCTTTATTGCGACCGGCTCATAACGGGCGAGAATTACGAAAAAAGGCTTGGCATCAGCGACTGTGATGACTGCTACAGCTTTGGTGGGAAGTATGAACGCTTTGCGCCGGAGGACTTTGCAAAGATGGTGCTGAGTGATGAATGGATAGTGCTTGGTGCTTACGCCGGTGGCAGCGCCGATGGGGCAGAAAGCGAAAGGCTGGTCGGCGCAATCTGGGCTTGTCTTTCACGCGGCCGGTTCGTCGATATGTCGCTCTTCCACTTCAAAAAGGAGTATGCGGGAGCGGCACGAATCTGGGAGAGATTCCTTGACGGTGCGGGGATTGCGATGAGCCTTGAGTCGGTGTGCAGTGCGCCTGAGGAGTTTCCAAGCGCGCTTGCTGTAATGAACTATGCGATGGCGGATTTGTGCCTTTCTCGCGGCGTGCAGGTTTCTGTGAGCCTTCTCTACAAAAACACTGCCTGCGAGACGCCGGACGGCAGGAGGGGGCTGGATACCTTTAACTACAGCGCGTACAATGCTTACAAGATGCTCGGCTTTGAGCATGTCGGCTATCTGTCGGAGAGGAGAATACCTATCGAGGGCGGTGAAATCACCGCAATCGTGGAGCCTCAGCTGATTGCGGGGCTGGATTTGGAGCTTCAGAAAAATGTCATTGCTAAAATCCTTCGCGATAATGAAATTGAGATTGAGCTTGCAAGCAAAATTTGATATAATTATTTTGTTAAGGCTTAATTGAAATAGGGCCAGGATTATTAAGGAGAACATACGGTATGAAAGCCAAATACAAGAGAATCGTACTAAAGATCAGCGGCGAAGCTTTGGCAGGTGAAACAAAGTTCGGGCTTTCCGAAAAAATGCTCAAGGAGGTTGCCACCCAGGTAAAGGAAGTTTACGACATGGGCGTTGAAATTGCAATAGTCGTAGGCGGCGGCAATTTCTGGAGAGGCAGACAGAGCAAGGACATGGACAGACCGACTGCGGACTATATGGGAATGCTCGCAACGGTCATTAATTCACTTGCGCTTCAGTCGGCATTTGAGGCCATCGGCATTCCGACCAGAGTGCAGACAGCCATAGAGATGAAGGAAATTGCAGAGCCTTACATAAAGCGCAGAGCGGTAGCGGAGCTCGATGAAAAGAATGTTGTAATTTTCGGCGCAGGCACAGGCAATCCTTTCTTCTCGACAGATACGGCAGCGGCCTTGAGAGCAGCCGAAATCGAAGCAGAGGTTATCCTCCTTGCAAAAAAAGTTGATGCCGTTTACTCGGACGACCCGGCAGAAAATCCGGATGCAATCAGATATGACGAGCTGACGCACAGTCAGGTGCTCGAACAGAACCTGAAGGTAATGGACAGCACGGCAGCTTCACTTTGCAGGGATAACAATATAGCTATTCACGTATTTGCGCTTGCTGAATATGGCAATTTGCTAAAGGCAGTATGCGGCGAAAAGATAGGCACTATTATCAGATGAGATAAGGAGAAAAGACATGGCAGACATAAAGAAAACTCTTGAAGAAAAAATCGCCAAAACAGAGCAGGTTCTGAAAGAAGAACTTAACACCGTCAGGGCGGGCAGAGCGAATCCTGCGCTTCTCGACAAAGTCATGGTAGAATACTATGGCACACCGACACCACTGAAGAGCCTTGCCAATGTTAGCACACCTGACCCACGCACGCTGATGATTTCACCGTTTGACGCAAAGTCAATCGGAGATATTGAAAAGGCCATTAATATTGCCAATATCGGTATCAATCCGACAAACGACGGCAAGTGCGTGAGACTCGTGATTCCGCCGGTTACGGAGGAACGCCGTAAGGAACTTACAAAGACCGTTAAGAAGATGGGTGAAGACGCAAAGGTTGCAGTCAGAAACATCCGTCGCGACGCAAACGACGATCTCAAAAAGCAGGAAAAGGGCGGCGAGCTGACAGAGGACGATCTGAAGAAGGCACTCGACGATGTACAAAAGACAACAGACAAAGCCATGAAAGACATCGATGCTATCTGCGGTCAGAAGGAAAAGGAAATCATGGAAGTTTAGTTTCTTTAACGTAAACGAGCATAAGAGGGTGGGCGCAAAACTCACCCTCGTTCTAATTTGGGGCGAATCTGGGGACAGGCACCAAATTCGCCAAAAATCCAATTTAGGGACAGGCACCAAATTAGCCTTTTTTCCAATTTGGTGCCTGTCCCCAGATTCGCCAAAATTCTAAAAAAGGGACAGGTTGAAATGTTAGACAAAGACAGAATACCTCGCCATGTGGCGGTTATAATGGATGGAAACGGCCGCTGGGCGACAAAAAGAAATCTGCCAAAGATGTCCGGCCACAACGCCGGCATGCAGGCAATGAAAGAGATAGTAAAGCGTGCGAGCACGCTTGGCATAGAGCATCTGACAGTTTACGCTTTCTCGACAGAGAACTGGAAACGCAGCGTGGAGGAAATAAACGGCATATTCGGCCTGATTGTTGTATATGTAGCAAAGGAGCTTAAGGAGCTCGACGAAAACAACGTAAAGGTCAAGGTGCTCGGCGATTACAGCAAGCTCCCCGAAAAATCGGTGGAGAGCCTCGAAAAGGCACTCAAAACTACAGAAAACAACACAGGCCTGCAGTTTAACATCGCGCTCAATTACGGTGGACGCGATGACATTCGCAGGGCTGTGACAGATATAGCAAAGCTCGCCGCTGCCGGCAGGATAAGCCCGGATGATATAGACGAGCAGCTGATTTCGGACTACCTCTGGACCGGTGTACACCACGCAAATGTGCCCGATCCGGAGCTCATTATCAGAACCAGCGGAGAGCTGAGACTTTCGAACTATCTGCTGTGGCAGTGCGCTTACAGCGAATTCGTTATAACAAATACACTCTGGCCCGACTTTACTCCGGAGGAGTTTGAGAAGTGCATTGAAGTATTTCAGGGAAGGGACAGAAGATTTGGGGGTAGAAATAAGTGAAGACGAGAATAATCAGCGCGTGCATAATGCTGCCGCTGCTGCTTTTGGTGTATTTTGGCGGAATTCCGCTTGCGCTGGCGTGCCTGGCAATAGGGCTTATCGGCGCACATGAGTTTGTAAAGGGCTATGAGGAGCTTGATGTGCATGCAAACTACGGCCTGGTGGCAGTCTGCACACTGGTGCTGTATGCACTGGGCTTGGCCGGCAGATTCGGCGGCGTGCAGGTGCAAAGCCTCTACGCATTCTGGCTGTTCCTTGTGGTGATTTTATCACTGCTGACGTTGTTTTGCCCAAAGCATGAAAAGCTCGAAGATGCGATGGTTACAATGCTTTCGTGCTTTTACATAGTGTTCTTTTCGTACCACGTATTCCTCGTGGACGGCATATCCGAGTACAGAATCCTGATCTGGCTGATATTCATCACAGCCTTCGGCACGGACATTTTTGCCTACTTCACAGGCTATGCCATCGGCAAGCACAAGCTTTGCCCGACCATCAGTCCTAAAAAGACCATCGAAGGCGCAGTCGGCGGGGCGCTGGGAAGCGTGATTCTCTGCGCGATTTTCGCAGTGGCGCTGGTACCAAGCCTGCTGCCGCACTGCATCGCAATCGGCGTGCTCGGCGGCGTCCTGTCGCAGTTTGGCGACCTCACCGCATCGATATTCAAGCGCAAGATGGGCATAAAGGACTACGGCAAGCTGATTCCGGGCCACGGCGGCATAATGGACCGCTTTGACAGCATACTCTTTACCGCACCGCTGGTATATTACTATATAACGTTCATTTTACTTTAAAGGCCCACACTTCAAGCAGGCCTCATTTCAAAGGATTATATTTCAAAGGATTATATTTCAGATTATATTCGGACCTGTCCCCAAATTAGAAAAAATTCCAATTTGGTGCCTGTCCCCAGATTAGAATTATGAAAAATATTGCGATATTAGGCTCGACCGGTTCAATCGGTACACAGAGCCTTGACATAATAAGACGCAGCCCGGACGAGTACCGGGTTGTCGCACTATCCTGCGCACGCAGAGTAATGGAAATGGCGGACCAGATTGCGGAGTTTGGTCCCGAGCTGGCTGTAACGGCGGACGCAGAGGGCGCTGTTACGCTTTCAAAGGTTCTCGCCACGCGCGGCATCAAAGGCACGGAAATCGAATACGGCGCAGAGGGCCTGACGCACATAGCGGAGCTGGAAAGCGCAGACACCGTCATAAACTCACTGATGGGAATGCGCGGGCTGGTCCCGACCTGCAGGGCAATTCAGGCGGGCAAAGAGCTCGCTTTCGCAAACAAGGAAACCCTCGTCGTCGGCGGCGAGCTGGTCATGAAGAGCGTAAAGGAAAAGGGCGTGGCGCTGCTTCCGATTGACAGCGAGCACAGCGCAATTTTCCAGTGCATTCAGGGAAACAGCGAAAACCCGATAAAGACCATACTTCTGACAGGCTCCGGCGGACCGTTTCGAGGCTACAGGCGCAGCGAACTCGAACACGTCACAAAGGAGCAAGCCCTGCACCACCCGCGATGGAGCATGGGCCCGAAGATTACGATAGATTCAGCCACATTGATGAACAAGGGGCTCGAGGTTATCGAGGCCAAATGGCTTTTCGATGTATGCCCCGACCAAATAAAGGTTCTGATTCACCCGCAGAGCATCATTCACTCGGCGGTTGAGTTCGAGGACCACAGCATTATCGCGCAGCTCGGAAATCCCGACATGCGCATTCCAATAAGCTATGCGCTCAGCTATCCGCGCCGCATACCTAACGACCTTGCCTCGCTCGACTTCTTTTCGCTCGAGGGCGGGCTGACATTCGAAAAGCCTGACACAGAGACCTTCAGGCCGCTGCAGTACGCCTTTGATGTGCTTAAGGTAGGCGGAAGCGCACCTGTTGCGCTGAATGCCGCAAACGAAGAACTGGTGCAGGCATTTCTCGAGGAGCGTATCGGCTTTACGGCCATTTCCGAGGGCATAGGCCGCATTCTGGAGGAGCACGAGGTCAGCTACAATCAGAGCCTCGAAGACATTCTGGAGACCGACAGGGCGGTCCGTGAAAAAACACAAAATCTGATTAGGGAGTATTAGAGATGCATGTTATATTTACAATTCTGGCAACAGTACTGATTTTTCTGCTACTGATTTTCGTCCATGAGTTTGGACATTTCATAGTCGCAAAGGCATTTAAAACGAGAGTCGACGAGTTTTCGCTCGGCATGGGCCCGCTGATTTGGCAAAAGCAGCGCGGTGAGACGATGTATTCGCTCAGGGGACTGCCAATCGGCGGATACTGTATGCTCGGAGGCGAGGAGGAAGAGACGGGAAAAGAGGGAGATTTTGTCACAAAACCATGGTGGCAAAAGATTTGCGTTCTCGTAGCGGGCGCAGCGATGAATTTCATACTCTGCATCCTTTTGATGGCGATGATTGCGCTGATTGCAGGAACCGTCGGGAACACGCTTTCAAGCGTTATTGCAGACTCTCCTGCCGCATCGGCAGGCATCGAGGCAGGCG
>DGGP01000078.1 GCA_002392265.1 Firmicutes bacterium UBA3871
CAAGAAATATCCTGGATTTCGCGTTAAGATTTTTTAATTGAACCTACACTAATTAAACGGGATTCCGCGTCACTCAGAAGATGTCAGGCCCCCACGCAGGGGAAGGCAGAGGCTGCGTGCAGGGCACCCACCTATCATCGATAGGGAGTCAATTATCGGTCTGACGGTTATTCGGGTGTTTCTCTTAAGATTAAAATGACCCACACTTCGGTGTGGGTTTTTAAAACAGGAGCGGATATGGAAAAGAGCAGCGGTGTTAAATCCATAATTAAAGCATTTGCAATTCTCGAACAGCTGAACGACGCTGAAGAACTGAGTATCTCAGAGCTTAGTGCCGCCCTCGAAATGGATAAAACAACTGTCCACAGAATAGTAAATACCATAAAGGACACGGGATTCGTATCGCAAAATCCTATTACAAAAAAATACAGCAATACAATGAAGTTCTATGCATACGGCAAGAACGTACTAAAGAAAAACGAGCTCGGTGACATTGCCAGACCTTATATCAGGCAGATTGCCCAGCTGACGGGTGAAACGGCCAATTTGGGAATCAGAGTAGATAATCAGGTCATTTATATAGACAGGGCACAGTCCGAATCCGGAGTTCAGGTTGCGACCACTACCGGTCGCAGCATTCCTATGTACTGCACGGGAATGGGAAAGGCCATAATGGCATATCTGTCCGAAGGTGAAATTAACAGCATGCTGTCTTCAACCGAGCTGATTGCATATACGCATAATACAGCTGTTACAAAAGATGACGTGTTAAAGCAGCTCGAAGAGGTCAGAAAGAGAAAAATCGCAATCGACCACGAGGAGTTCGAGGTAGGACTTATTGCTTTCGGCGCACCTATCTTTAATTCGGACGGCGAACCGATTGCTGCAATCAGCATTTCCTGTCCGTCTCTTCGCTATGATCGTAAAAAGCAGGGCGCTTTCTTTGAAAAGCTGCTTTCCGATGCTGCCACAATCATTTCAATGAAGCTCGGATACACAAATAATCCTTTACAGAAATAGTATCTTATGCTAAATTAGATATGTTAATGTTTAACGGTTTATCACTATAGCATGTAAAAGGATATTTAGGTGAAATGACAAAAAATGAAATTCTAAAGGCTACCGTTAATGCCGGGATTGGCAAGGCAAACCTGCATCTCGGAAAGATGTTTCTGCTGGCGGTGCTGGCGGGCGCTTTCATTGCATTCGGTGCCGAATCTTCTAATATGGCGGCCTTTGGGCTTCTTTCACAGCCGCTTACATTTGGGCTTGGAAAGTGTCTGGCGGGCGCTATTTTTGCGGCCGGACTTATAATAGTAATACTGGCCGGAGGCGAGCTGTTTACCGGTAATTCGCTGATGGTGGCGGCTGCAGTCGACAAAAAAATTACATGGGGCGGAATGCTCAGAAACTGGGTAGTCGTTTATATAGGAAACTTCGTCGGTGCGGTGCTGATAGCTTTTCTGATGTATCAGTCTGGGCTCTTTGGGAGCGGTGCAGATTTGCTTGGCGGCATGACTGTAAAGATCGCGGCAGGCAAATGCGGTCTTTCGTTTGCAAAAGCCTTCATTCTCGGCATTCTGTGTAACTGGCTGGTCTGCCTTGCGGTCTGGATGTGCACCGGAGCCGACAGCACGATAGGAAAAATTTTTTCGATTTTTTTCCCTATATGGGTCTTTGTAACATCGGGCTTTGAGCACAGCATTGCAAATATGTACTACATTCCGGCAGGACTCTTTGCAAAGGCAAACGATGCTTTTGCGGCTGCATCGGGGCTCACGGATGCGGCGCTTTCAAAGCTTTCCTGGAGCGGATTTTTTGTAAATAACCTGATACCCGTCACTTTGGGGAATATCGTCGGAGGCGGAATATTCGTTGCCGGTATTTACTATCTGATATACAGAGAAAAATGATATAAAAGCTCGTTAATTATGGTATAATATTATAGTCCGTAATGACGAGCTTATTTTTTATTTTAAATACAGTTTGCAGGAAAACGAAAATATGACAGAGAATAAAAGATTATTGATTATAGATGGTAACAGCCTGATTTTCAGAGCTTATTACGCAATTCAGAGGCCGATGATAACAAAGACAGGTCAGTATACGCAGGGAATCTACGGCTTTCTGAACATGCTTTCAAAGCTTCAAAAGGAATACGAGCCGGGCTATATTGCAGTTTCATTCGATATGGCTGCGCCGACCTTCAGACACAAGGAATATTCCGAGTACAAGGCGACCAGAAAAAAGATGCCGCCCGAGCTTGCAATGCAGATGGAGCCTATGAAGGAAATCCTGAATGCGATGAATATAAGGATACTCCAGATGGAGGGCTACGAGGGAGATGACATCATCGGCACTGTCGCAAGACGCGGCGAAGATGCCGGACTAGAGCCTCTGATTATAACAGGGGACAGAGATGCGCTCCAGCTTGCAACTGAAAAGACAAAGGTTCTGATTACGAAAAAGGGCATATCCGAGTTTGAGCTTTTCGATGCGGCGCATATGATGGAGGTCTACAATATGACTCCGTCGCAGTTTATCGACTATAAGGCGCTGCGCGGCGACACTTCGGATAATATTCCGGGTCTTCCGGGAGTCGGTGAGAAGACAGCTATGAAGCTGATCGAAGATTTCAAAACTGTAGACAATCTTTTGGAAAACATAGATAATATTGAGTCAGCAAAGCTCCGGGAAAAGGTGCGTGACAATAAAGAAATCGTCCTTTTGTCGCAGAGACTTGCAACTATCAACACTTCGGTTCCAATTGACTTTGAAATCGCTGATTTGCAGGCAAAAGAGCCTGATTATGAAAAGCTAATTAACCTTTATGTTAAATTAGAATTTAACACTTTCCTAAAGAAATTAAAGGGTGGCGCTTCATCGGTAGCGGCACCGGCAACGGCGATTCCAAATGCCGAAAATAATTCGGAAGCCGAAAATAATATTCCGGTATGGAACTTCACTCCTGAAATTTTTGAAGGCGGAGATAAAGAGATAACCGAAATAATCAGTGCCGCGAAAAAAGCGGGCTTTCCTGTTTGCATCTGCTCATTTTCCGATGACAATCACAAAGCAGTACCTGCTGTTATGGGCTTTGCTTTTGCGATTGCAGGCGATGACAAAAAAGGGAAGGCTTATTTCATAAGAGAGGGCAGCATAGAGCAATTATCCGCGTTTGCGCGCGAGATTTCAGCCTGCGGGCTGCCGATAATCGGCCACAATTTGAAAGCTGATTATTACTCGCTTTTGAGCAATTTCGAATTAAATCAGAATGGCAGCGTTTTCAATACTTTCTTTGATACGGAAATAGCCGAATATCTGCTGAATCCGACAGCAAAGGACTATCTGCTGCCTGTTATGCACCTTAATTATTTCAAAAAGGAAATCAGAAGTGCAGAGGATATCGACAAGGAGACTGCACAGCTTGACATGTTCACGGACAGCTCAAAGCTTTATTCCGATTTTGCAGCGGAATATCTTTCCGCGATAATGAACATCAAAGAGGCTCAGATAAAGCGCTTAAAGGCCGAAAAGCTGATAGAGGTTGCAGAGAAAATAGAGTTCCCGCTGATAGAAGTCATGGCCTCAATGGAAGCCGAGGGCTTTAGGATGGATGCTGCCGTGCTTGAAGAAACAGGAAGGGCTTTGACAGAGGGAATTGAAAAGCTTACGAAAGAGATATACAGCCTGGCAGGCTTGGAATTTAATATCAATTCTCCGCAGCAGCTGGGCACTGTTC
>DGGP01000114.1 GCA_002392265.1 Firmicutes bacterium UBA3871
AGCGCCTTACGAGAAATGGGAATAGCTGACATTGTAATGATGACAGGTGACAGCGAACGCACAGCTAAAAGGATTGCGGAGAAAGTAGGCGTAGATGAGTATTATGCAGAGGTTATGCCTGAAGGCAAAGCTGCATTTGTAGAGAGTAAAAAGAAATCCGGGCTAAAGGTAATAATGATTGGCGACGGAATCAATGATTCACCTGCACTTTCGGCTGCCGATGTGGGTATTGCAATAAGCAATGGGGCAGAAATTGCAAGGCAAATAGCCGATATTACAATTGGATTTGATGAGCTGCGAAACCTGGTAGTATTAAAGAAGCTGAGCGATAGCCTGATGAAGCGAATAAGGTTTAATTATAAAACCATAGTAGGCTTCAACTCCGGACTAATCGGATTAGGGCTGCTGGGAGTTATTTCTCCTGCGTCGTCGGCGGTTTTGCATAATGCATCAACAATTGCGTTGGGATTAAACAGTACTACTAAGCTACTTGCAGAAGATAACACACATACAATATAGGGAATTTAACGTGACGAACGTTCGGCAGTTTTGCGGCCGCTGAACGTTCGTGTTTTTATGCGAAAATTGGGGAAATTTGGGAGAGAAATGACGAAAAGCGTGAAAAAAGGCGAACATTTAATGAAAAGTCGTTGACTTCGTTCGCAGAGATTGGTATCCTAAAAATGTAATCGCAAGTGATTAACTGCGGCAGAATAAAAGTTGTAGTTATATAGACGAGAAAGGAGATAATCCGGTCGTCAAATGATAATCGGATTATACGCAAAGATATGAAAAAAGTTGCAATTATCATGGGAAGTGAGAGTGACCTGCCTATCGTGAAGAAGGCTGTGGACACGCTAGAGGAACTGAGCATCCTATATGAAGTTCATGTATATTCTGCTCACCGCACTCCTGAGGAAGCGAGAGAATTTGCCCTCAGTGCCGAGGGGAGCGGTTTTGGAGTAATAATAGCTGCAGCAGGCATGGCTGCGCACCTGGCAGGTGCAATCGCTGCGGCGACAACATTACCGGTAATAGGCATTCCGTGTGCCTCCGGCAAATTGCAAGGCATTGATGCACTTCTTGCGACTGTTCAGATGCCATCGGGAATCCCCGTGGCTACAGTTGCACTTGACGGTGGGGTCAATGCTGCTTTACTTTCGGCGCAGATTTTGGCACTCGGGGAACCTGAGCTTGCGAGAAAGCTGAAAGAAAAGCGCGAGGCTGCAAAGGCAAAGGTTCTCGAGACAGACCGAGACATTGCCGAAAAGCTTGCAAACTTTAAATAAGTTAATAATTTGGGACCTGTCCCCAAATTAGAAAAAAATCCAATTTGGTGCCTGTCCCCAGATTGGAAAAAAGGCTAATTTGGTGCCTGTCCCTAAATTGGAAAAGGAGAGATATAAAATGAAGCTTGTTTACACAGGAAAGACAAAGAACGTTTACGCACTTGAAAATGGCAATTATCTTTTAAAGTTCAAAGATGACTGCACCGGCAAGGACGGTGTTTTCGATCCGGGCGAAAATCAGGTAGGACTCACTATTGAGGGCGTAGGCGATGTAAACCTTCGCATGTCCATTTATTTCTTTGAAAAGATAAACGCTGCAGGTATCCGTACTCACTATGTCAGCGCTAATCTCGACGACACAACTATGGAAGTGCTTCCTGCAAAGGTATTCGGCAAGGGCCTTGAGGTAGTTTGCCGCCACAGAGCAGTGGGCAGCTTTTTCAAGCGCTACGGCCAGTATATCGAAGAGGGTGCACCTCTCCCTGAATATGTTGAAATGACATTCAAAAACGATGCACTCGGCGACCCGCTCGTTACAAAGGACGGCCTTGTAGTGCTGAACGTAATGAACGAAAAGCAGTACGACGACATCAAGGTTATGACTCAGAAAATTACCCGCATTGTTGCTGACGAAATGAAGGCAAGAGGTCTCGAGCTCTACGACATCAAGTTTGAATTCGGTTATGACGACAAGGGCGAAGTTATGCTCATCGACGAAATCGCATCCGGCAACATGAGAGTTTACAAGGACGGAAAGTACATCGATCCAATGACACTTTCCAAGCTGTTCTTCGAAGCAAAGTAGGTACGAAGGGAGAGAAGTACTAGAATGGGTGGTTTCTTCGGTATCACGTCGAAGTCCGACTGCATGGCAGAGGTATTCTTTGGCGTTGACTACCATTCACATCTTGGAACAAGATACGGCGGAATGGCCGCATGGGACTCCGAGCAGGGGCTCCAGCGCGAGATTCACAACATCGGAAACTCGCCTTTCCGCACGAAATTTGAAAATATACTCGATGAGATGCGCGGCACATCGGCAATCGGCTGCATCAGCGACAGCGACCCGCAGCCGCTGCTGATTCGCTCAAACCTAGGCACCTACGCCATCTGCATCACGGGCATCATCAACAATGCAAGCGAGCTGATTGACCAATATCTTTCTTTCAGTGGTGGCCATTTCGATGCCATGGGCGGCGGCAGAGTCAACTCCAACGAGCTGGTGGCAGCCCTCATCAACCAGAAGAGCACGTTCGCAGAGGGTATCAAATTCGCACAGAAGCAGATTGACGGCACGGCCAGCATACTCATCCTCACAAGCGAGGGCAAGCTGATTGCGGCCCGCGACTGCAGCGGCAGGCTTCCTGTCCATATCGGTAGGAACGACGAGGGCTACGCGGTTTCGTTCGAGTCATTTGCTTACCAGAAGGTGGGCTATGAAGACGTGCGCGAGCTTGGCCCGGGAGAAGTGGTGGAGCTGTCACCGACCAAGATGACGGTTCTGGCGCCGGCCGGAAAGCACAAAAAGATTTGCGCTTTCCTCTGGTCGTACTACGGCTATCCGAACTCAGACTACGAGGGCATCAACGTCGAAGCCATGCGCTACAGAAACGGCGCGATTATGGCAAAGAACGACGAGCTGATACAAAGCGGAAATTGCAATATAGATTACGTGGGCGGCGTGCCTGATTCGGGTACACCGCATGCCATAGGTTTTTCAAACGAAAGTCATCTGCCGTTTGCAAGAGCCTTCATAAAATACACTCCGACATGGGCGCGCAGCTTTATGCCGACCAGCCAAAAGGAGCGCAATAACGTTGCAAAGATGAAGCAGATTCCCGTAAAGGAGCTGATTCGCGACAAGGATTTACTGTTTGTGGATGATTCAATCGTCAGAGGCACACAGCTTAAGGAAACCGTTGAGTTTCTCTATGAAAACGGTGCAAAATCCGTTCACATGAGGTCAGCTTGTCCGCCGATTATGTACAGCTGCAAATACTTAAATTTCAGCCGCGCAAACAGCGAAATGGAGCTCCTTGCGCGCCGCATAATAATGGAGCTTGAGAGCGAAGAGGGCTTTGAGCATCTCGAGGAATACAGCGACTCAAAGACCGAACGCGGACAGAACCTGCGCAAGGCAATTTGCGAAAAGTTTAATTTCACATCACTTGAGTTTCAGTCTCTGGAGGGTGTAATCGAAGCTATCGGTCTGGACCCTTGCGAGCTTTGCACCTACTGCTGGAACGGAAAGGGCTAACATGAACAATAATTCAAGATCCGACAGCTACGCAGCTGCGGGAGTAGATATCACTGCGGGCTATAAATCCGTAGAATTAATGAAAAAGCATATCGCAAGAACCTCTGTGCCGGGAGTAATCGGTGCAGTCGGCGGATTTGGCGGTCTTTTTGAGCCGGACCTTTCGGGTATCAAAAATCCCGTGCTTGTCAGCGGAACTGACGGTGTCGGCACAAAGCTAAAGCTCGCATTTCTTTTGGATAAGCATGACACTGTCGGCATAGACTGTGTGGCAATGTGTGTTAACGATGTAATCTGTGTGGGAGCGAAACCGCTCTTCTTCCTTGATTACATTGCCTGCGGCAAGAATGTGCCCGAGAGGATCGAGCAGATTGTGGCAGGTGTGTGTGAGGGCTGCGTTCAGAGCGGCGCAGCGCTTATCGGTGGGGAAACGGCTGAAATGCCGGGCTTCTACCCTGAAAATGAATATGATCTGGCAGGTTATTGCACCGGAGTGGTGGACAAGGGCTGGATTATAGATAATTCCAAGATGCGTCCCGGGGACGTGATTATTGCACTGCCTTCATCGGGCGTGCATTCCAACGGCTTTTCCCTTGTGCGTAAGGTGTTTGACGTTGAGCACGAAGACCTTGGGACGCATCCCACTCAGCTTGGCGGCATGTCGCTCGGTGAATGTCTTTTGACGCCGACGAAAATATATGTCCGCCCGGTATTAGCGCTTATCGAACAGGTAAAGGTCAGAGGTATTTCGCACATTACAGGCGGAGGATTCTATGAGAACATTCCGCGCAGCATTCCTGAAGGCCTTTGCGCTGTGGTTGAACGGAAGGATGTTCGCGTGCTTCCGATTTTCGACCTGATTGCGGAGCGCGGAAACATTTCCGAAAGAGACATGTTCAACACCTTTAACATGGGTGTCGGCATGAGCATCATCGCAGCGGAGGACGAGGCCGAAAAGGCGCTTGAAATCCTGAAGGCAAATGGCGAAGATGCTTATATTATCGGCCATATTGAAAGCATGGCGGGAAGTGATGAAAAAATCATACTCAGGTAATTTACTGAAGCAGGACGAGGTAGGATATGAAGAAAATTGCTGTGCTCGTATCGGGAGGAGGGACGAATCTCCAAGCCATACTGGATGCAGAAAAGAGCGGAATCATTAAAAGCGCAAAGGTTGTCACGGTAATTTCTGACAGCGAAGGGGCCTTTGCGCTTACCCGCGCTGAAAAGGCAGGGGTAGAAGCTGTTTGCATTCCGAAAAAATCAGCGGATTTCGAGGCAAGGCTGATAGGCCTGCTCGACGAGAAAAATGTTGATTTAATAGTGCTGGCGGGGTTCCTCAGCATATTAAGCTCCGAGTTTACGAGACATTTTGAGGGGAAAATTATTAACATTCATCCTTCGCTGATACCGTCGTTTTGCGGTAAAGGCTTTTACGGGCTTAGGGTGCATCAGGCGGCTCTTGCGCGCGGCGTAAAGCTCACCGGTGCAACGGTCCACTACGTGAACGAAATACCCGACGGGGGCAGAATAATCGCCCAAAAGGCGGTTGAGGTCCTGCCGGGAGATACGCCGGAAGCCTTGCAGCAGCGCGTTATGAAGGAAGCGGAGCATGTCATACTGCCCCAGGCGATAGAGGATATTTGCAGCGTAGATGCTGCAGAGTCCGAAGGTAGATAATAGGAGACGAGGGAAAATGAACATATATGAAACAAAGAATATCAGCGAGCTTTTGGCGGGGAACCCTTATGTGGGGCGCGGACTGGTTGCAGGAATGAGCGGCAGCGGGCAGCATGCCGTAAGCGCGTATTTTATTATGGGCAGATCCGCAAACAGCAGAAACAGAGTGTTTGTGATGCGCGGAAGCGATATCTACACAGAGCCGTTCGAGCCTGAAAAGGTCGAAGATCCGAGCCTGATTATTTATCGCGTACTGACGCAGACCGGCCGCCACCTGATCTACACTAACGGCGACCAGACAGATACGATAAGCGAAGGTATGGCCGGTGGCAAAAGCTTCTCAGAGTCGCTGCTTTCACGCACGTTCGAGCCGGACAGCCCTAACTGGACGCCGAGAATTTCGGCGGTTTGGAATTTGCCTGAGGGCGGAGAAAAGCCGGCTTACTCGATGAGCATACTAAAGAGTGCCGATGCTGCGGGCACGGCGACAAACAGATTTACCTTTGATTATGCGCCGCTGCCGGGAGTAGGGCATTTTTTGCATACCTACATAACGGACGGTAAGCCGCTGCCGACATTTACGGGCGAGCCTGACAGAATCTGCATTCCTGATGATATTGATGAGTTTACGGACGAGATTTGGAACAGTCTGGATCCGGAAAACAAGATTTCTCTTTACGTGAGATACACTGCGTTTTCCAGCGGTACTGTACAGGAAAAAATGATAAATAAATACAGAAAGTAAGTAATTTTGTTTGCCTTTTTAGGCCGGAGGTGTAAAAATGAAACAGTTTGAACTAAAATACGGATGTAATCCTAACCAAAAAAATGCTAAAATATATATGCAGGACGGAAGCGAGCTTCCAATCAGAATTTTAAACGGCAGACCGGGATATATCAATTTCCTGGATGCGTTCAATTCGTGGCAGCTGGTTAGAGAGCTGCGCGAGGCGACAAAGCTTCCTGCTGCGGCAAGCTTCAAGCATGTCAGCCCGAGCGGTGCGGCAGTAGGCGTGAGGCTTGGCGAAGACCTCAAGCGTGCTGTGGCGGTGGATGACATCCCCGGCCTCGACGATTCGCTGCTGGCATGTGCTTATGCAAGAGCTCGCGGCACGGACAGGCTGTGCTCGTTTGGCGACTTCATCGCACTTTCGGATGTGTGCGACGTGACGACTGCGCTTATCGTAAAGCGTGAGGTTTCGGACGGAATCATCGCGCCGGGATACGAGCCGGAGGCGCTCGAGATTCTGAAGAGCAAGCGCAGCGGCGGCTACAATATCATCGAAATCGACCCGGGCTACAGGCCGGAGGTCACAGAGACAAAGCAGGTGTTCGGAATCACGTTTGAGCAGGAAAGAAACGAGAGCGAAATCGATGCGTCGATTCTGGGTAATGTGGTTGCGGGTCAGGCGCTTCCGCCGGAAGCTGTGCGCGACCTCATTGTAGCGCTGATTACGCTCAAATATACGCAGTCAAACTCGGTTTGCTATGCAACCGACGGCCAGGCAATCGGCGTCGGAGCGGGGCAGCAGTCGAGAATCCACTGCACCAGACTGGCGGGGAGCAAGGCTGATAACTGGCTGCTTCGTCAGGCAAAGTGCGTGCTGGAGCTGCCTTTCAGAGAGGATATAAAGCGTCCGATTATGGACAATGTGATAGATTCTTACATTAATGGAAATGAAGAGGATGTGTGTGCGGACGGCATCTGGGAAAACTATTTCACTGAAAAGCCGGCACCGTTTTCAAAGGAGGAACAGACAAAGTATCTGCGCGAAGTGGGCGCAAGGTACAGTGTAAGTCTTGCATCCGATGCCTTTTTTCCATTCCCTGATAACGTTATCAGAGCGCTTAAATCAGGCGTAAAATATATAGCACAGCCGGGCGGCTCAATTCGAGACGACCTGGTTATCGAGACCTGTAAAAAGAATGGAATCAGCATGGCCTTTACCGGCCTGCGCCTGTTCCACCACTAGGCGAATCTGGGGACAGGCACCAAATTGGAATTTTGGCGAATTTGGGGACAGGCACCAAATTAGCCTTTTTGGAAATTTGGGGACAGGTCTGACATTTTGCAGAGTAGGAGGCCTATAATGGAAAAAACAAATGTAATGAGGCTTCTTGAGCAGAAAAAGATTGCGCACATCGAATATGAGTATAGCTTTAACGGTGAGAATGCGCCCAGCGGGACAGAGGTGGCGGAAATGCTTGGGCTCGATCCGGACAGAGTATTCAAAACGCTGGTAACTGTCGGAAAGAGCGGAGAGCACTATGTCTATATGGTTCCGGTAAAGGAAGAGCTTGATCTGAAAAAAGCAGCAAAAGCAGCCGGTGAAAAATCGGTGGAGATGCTCAAGGCCAAGGAGCTGCTGCCGCTGACCGGCTACGTCCACGGGGGCTGCTCGCCTATCGGCATGAAAAAGCTGTTCCCGACCTTTATACATTCAAGCGCGGAGGAGCAGCCTGTGATACTTTGCAGCGGCGGGCGGGTAGGCCTGCAGATAGAGCTGTCACTTGCAGACCTGCGAAAGCTCGTACCGATAAGATCGGCGGATATAATCGCTGACAGATTATAATTATCAAGGGGGGACGATCGTATCATGAATTACAGGAT
>DGGP01000165.1 GCA_002392265.1 Firmicutes bacterium UBA3871
AGCAGGAACAGGAATAAGTAAGAAAGTAGGAATAAAGATGGAGGAACAAGCTAAAAAAGTTATATTACCGCATAATCACGGCACCGGAACGGCAGAGGTACTGTCGCACGGAAAACTTGGGGACAGCTTTTCCGGTGATAGCATTATATTCGAAGAAGCGGCAGATGCTTTTGCAATCCTCGCAGATGCGAGCAGGCTTAAGATTTTTACACTGCTCTGCCATACCGAGGACTGCGTAAGCAATATTGCGGCGGCAGTAAGCATGAGCCTGCCGGCAGTTTCCCATCATCTGAAGATGCTGAAGGCGGCAAGGCTTTTACAGGCTCGCAAATGTGGCAAGGAGGTTTACTATACCATTGCCGACAACCAGGAGGCAGACCTGATTCACAGAATTGTAGACAGTATAATGGACATGAAATGCGAATATTAGAGAGGTAGACAAAATGAGCGAACATGAACACAGACACGAGCATAACAGCGAGCAGCACTGCTGCTGCAATCACAACCACGAGCATGAGCATCATCACGAGCATGAGCACTGTGGCTGCGGCCATGACCACCACCATCACCACCACGGGCATGGGGAGCACAGAGTAAGCGAAAAGGTTACCGTTGGGGTCGGCGCGGTGATGACAGGGCTTGCACTGCTTACACTGGCGGTGGGAATGAAAATGCCTGCAACAATTATATTTGTAATTGCATATATCATAGTGGGCGGCGAAGTTTTGCTGAATGCGGCAAAGGGCATCCTGCACGGAGAGCTTTTGGACGAAAACTTCCTGATGGCTATAGCCTCACTCGGTGCAATGGTGCTTGGCGAATACACCGAAGGCATAGCGGTAATGCTGCTTTTCCGCATCGGAGAAATGTTTGAAGAGTATGCGGAGGGCAAATCGGTTAAATCCATTACCGAAATTATGGACATCAGACCCGACTACGCAAACCTCTATATGAAGGCGGGCGAGTACGGTGAATATTTGGAGGCTCTTAAAAAAGCAGAGGCCGAAGGAACCGAAGAAAAGCCTGAAATCACAGGCGCTGAGAGAACCTCGCACGATGCCGCAGATCCTGTGGAGATAAAAGTCGGAGACATAATTCAGATAAAGCCGGGCGAAAAGGTTCCGCTCGACGGGCATATCATATATGGTGCTTCATCAGTGCAGACTGCTGCGCTTACAGGAGAATCCGTACCGAGAGACCTTACTGTCGGCGACGAAATCCTTTCGGGCTGTGTCAATATCACGGGCACACTTCTGGTTGAAGTCAGCAAGGAATTCGGAGAATCCACGGCGAGCAAGATTATCGATCTGGTACAAAACGCTGTTGAAAAGAAGAGCAGGCCCGAGAAGTTTATCACCAAATTTGCGAGAGTCTACACTCCTGCGGTTTGTGCTGCGGCAGTGCTGCTTGCGGTAATTCCGCCGCTTGCATTTGGCGGAGACTGGGCAGACTGGGTATACAGAGCACTGGTGTTTCTGGTAATATCCTGCCCATGCGCACTGGTAATTTCGGTACCGCTCAGCTTTTTCGGCGGAATCGGTGCAGCTTCAAAGGACGGAATTCTCGTAAAGGGCAGTAACTACCTCGAGGCCGTTGCCAAGGCAGATACCGTGGTGTTTGACAAGACGGGAACGATCACAACCGGAAATTTTGTGGTTAAAGAAGTAATTCCGAACCGCAATGGCGGAGAAAAGACATATCTGAGTGATGAAATTCTCGAGATTGCGGCCTATGCGGAGGGGCATTCGTCTCATCCGATTGCGCTTTCAATAAAGCAGGCATACGGTGAAGTTGTCAAAAAGCATGACGACGGTGGCCTGATCGACTATCGGGGCATAATCGGCGAAGAGTCGGGCGACCTCTTCGGGGCACTTATCAGAGAATGCGAAGAACTTCCGGGCTATGGAATAAAGACGGTTCTGGGAAAGAGTGAAGCGCTGATAGGAGATTATCCGGGGTTAAAAGATGCAAAGCTCAAAACTGCGGTAGGAAACCTAAAGCTGATGAAGGAAATCGGCGAAGAGGTTTATGAAGAGGCACTTGAAGCGACAAAGGAAAGCGGCGCATTTTCGACAGTCGTATATGTTGCTGTCGACGGGCAGTACGCAGGTATGATTGTAATCGGTGATGAGATAAAAGCCGATGCGGCGCAGGCGGTCGAAGGTCTCAGAATGGCCGGCGTTACGACTGTTGCAATGCTTACCGGAGATCGCAGAGAGTCTGCGGAAGACATCGCAATGCAGGCGGGAATAGCAAAGAAGAATGTGTTTGCGGAGCTGCTGCCTGAAGGGAAGCTTGCAAAGCTTGAAGAGCTGATGCGAAAGAGCGGCCACCGCAGAGGCAGCGTGATATATGTGGGTGATGGCGTAAACGATGCGCCTGTGCTTGCCAGAGCGGATGTGGGTCTCGCAATGGGAGGACTCGGCTCGGATGCGGCAATAGAAGCTGCAGATGCGGTAATCATGAAGGATGAGCCTGCAAAAATCCTGAGCCTGATGGGCATAGCGAGAAAGACGCTCGGAATCGCAAAGCAGAACATTGCTTTTGCACTGATTATAAAATTCGGCGTGCTGATTTTGGGCGCGCTTGGAATAGCTACAATGTGGGCCGCAGTCTTTGCCGATGTGGGCGTAATGATTCTCGCCGTTCTGAATGCAATGCGGGCACTTGCAAAGCCAAAGGCTGAATAGCATAGGAGTCCGGCAGGAATTTGAACTTATAATCAAAATAGAGTATTATAAATGTAGTCGCAAAGGTGAATTTGGAGACAGGTTGGAAAAATGGATCAAAGACACATTAAAGAAATTCTGGAAAATGTAGCAAGCGGGAAGGTTAGCGCCGACGAGGCGGCAGAAGCGCTGAAAACACTGCCGTTTGATGATATAAATTTTGCAAATATCGACAATCACAGGGCACTGCGCAGCGGATATCCCGAGACGGTTTTCTGCCAGGGAAAGACCGACAAGCAGATTGCGGAAATTATGGCACGCCTCGCAGAGGGGAATGACAACCTTATCGGAACGCGGGCTTCGCGCGAAAACTACGAGGCTGTCAGAAAGCTGCTGCCGGATGCAAAGTACATCGAAGATGCGCGTCTTATTGTTCTTCACAGAAAACCCCTCCCGAAAAACAGCAAGCCTATTGCGGTGGTTACTGCAGGGACTGCGGACATACCCGTTGCTGAGGAAGCCGCAGTGGTTGCCGAGATGCTCGGTAACAGCATCGACCGCATTTACGATGTGGGTGTTGCGGGAATTCACAGGCTGTTTGCAAAGCTGGACCGAATCCGCGCTGCAAATGTTATTATTGTCGTGGCAGGCATGGAGGGCGCGCTTGCAAGCGTGGTCGGCGGGCTTGTCGACAAGCCGGTCATCGCTGTGCCGACCAGCATCGGCTACGGCGCAAACCTTGGCGGCTTGTCCGCACTGCTTTCAATGCTGAACAGCTGTGCAAACGGTGTGGGCATTGTCAATATTGACAACGGCTTTGGCGCAGGATATATGGCTGCACAGATTAACAGGCTTTCGGGAAGAACGGAATAAGATATAGATGAAATATATAGATATCGGCATTCTGGCGCATGTTGACGCCGGAAAGACAACTTTATCGGAAGCAATCCTGTTCCAAAGCGGAGCTATCCGCAAGGCGGGACGGGTAGACCACAAGGACGCGTTTCTGGACACAGATGCCATCGAGAGAGAACGAGGCATCACCGTGTTTTCAAAGGAAGCGCGTTTTGACGTATCCGGGGAAGATGGGCAGGAAATGCGCTTTACGCTCCTCGACACGCCGGGGCATTCGGATTTTTCGTGCGAAATGGAGAGAACCCTTCGCGTGCTTGACTATGCGATTCTGGTTATAAGCGGCAGCGAAGGCGTACAGAGCCACACGATGACGCTGTGGAAGCTCCTTAAAATATATAATGTGCCTGTTATCATTTTCGTAAACAAGATGGATATGGGCGATGCCGACCGCCTGCGCGTGTGGAACCAGATGAATGTTTCGTTTGGCGGCGGGCTTTTCGAAATCTCCGTGCAAGCTCAAGGCGGTGCAAGCTCAGGTGCAGCGACTGCTCCTGCCCTCCCGCAGGTCTTTCCGAAAGACTGCGAGGAGCTGGCGATGCTAAGCGAGCCTATGATGGAGGCATTTCTCGAGAAAGGCGAGGTGCCGGAAGGCTTTATTCGCGAGGCAATTGCGGAGAAAAAAGCTGTGCCCGTTGTGTATGGCTCGGCGCTTCGCATGGAGGGAACGGATGCGCTGCTTGCGGTGCTCGGAAAATATGCCACCTTCAGCAAGGTATGCTGCAAAGACCATGACTTTTCCGCTATCGTCTACAAAATCACACGCGATAGGCAGGGCGTTCGCCAGACACATATGAAAATCATGGGTGGCGCGCTTAAAACCAAAATGCTCATCACGGGCGAAACTCCGGCGGGCGAGCAGTGGAGCGAAAAGGTCGAGCAGATCAGGCTCTACAACAGCACGGGCTTTGAAAATACTCAGGAAGCAGGGCCGGGCGAAATCGTGGCGGTTACGGGGCTAAATCTTACCTATGCGGGCGAGAGCCTGGGGGAAAGCTTGAAGTCTGCCGAAATTGCACAAGGCGACGGGAGAGGTGTGACACCTCCGATAGGCGGGATATTGCAGCCGGCACTGACCTATCGTGTGAACATTCACGGCGAAAGGGACAATGCGAGTGCGATTAGAAAATTTGCGATTCTTGAAGAGGAAAATCCGAGCTATCATTTCGTCTGGGACGAGGAGCACGGAGAAATTCACGTGCAGGTAATGGGTGATCTCGAGCTCGAGATTCTGGCTTATCAGATTCGTGAGAGGCTGGGCCTTGAGGTGAGTTTTGACCAAGGCAGCATAATATACAAGGAGACGGTAACAGAGCCTGTAATTGGAATCGGGCACTATGAGCCGCTGCGTCACTATGCGGAGGTTCAGCTGCTGCTTGAACCACTCCCGCGCGGGAGTGGGCTTGAGTTTACGAGCCTTGTGAGCGAGGATGTCTTCGCAAAGAACTGGCAGAGGCTGGTGATGACGCACCTTTCGGAAAGACGCCACCGCGGCACGCTGACTAATTCTGAAATTACCGACATGCGTATCAGCATAGTCGCGGGCCGTGCAAGCAACAAGCACACGGAGGGCGGCGACTTCAGAAAGGCCACCTACCGTGCGATTCGTCATGCTCTGAGGCAAGCTCTCGAAAACGGCACAATGAGACTGCTCGAGCCGGAATACAGCTTTACAATCGAGGTGCCGTCGGAAAACATAGGGCGCGTTATGAGTGATATGGAAAGGCTTGGCGCAAAGTGCGAGCTGCCGGATATGAGTGCTGATGGTGCGGTTTCAGTCCTTCGCGGCCGGGGACCGGTAGCTACGCTTCGCGATTATCAGAGAGAGATAAACACCTTTGCACGTGGGCGCGGGCGCATAATGGCGGCGATGGAAGGATATGCCGACTGCCATAATCAGGAAGAGGTGGTGGCAGAAATCGGATACGACCCTGATACGGATGGAAGAAATCAGGCAGGGTCCGTGTTCTGCGAGCACGGTGCGGGAGTCTATGTCGACTGGCAGGACGTGGCAAAGCTGGCTCATACTGAGGCTTGCGTGAAGCTTGTGGCTGTGGATGACGGCGAAAGCAAGGCAGTTTTGGAAAGCGCGGGCGGGCCGGGAAAATCGTCGCTCAGTGCGGACACGGGCCGCGGAATCGGCGGGTCCGGTGCTGCGGAAAAGGAGCTTGATGCAATCTTTGAAAAGACATATGGAAAGAGCAAGCGCGATGAACAGCTGCTGCGCGCAAGGCAGTCGGAGGCCAGCCGCAGGAGTCACTTAAAATCCGGCGAAATCGAAAACTTCCCGCAGCCGAAGTGGAAGAAGGATGACGGCGGCGGTGAGCGGGAAAGGCACATGTTTATCGATGGCTACAATGTCATATTTGCATGGCAGGAATTAAAGGCGCTGGCGGATGTGAATATTGATTCCGCGCGCGATGCGCTTTTGGATATTCTGGGTAATTATCAGGGGTATACAAAGCAGAATATTACGATCGTGTTTGACGGCTACCGTGTGGCAGGCAGTCCCGGAAGTACCGAAAAGGTTTCGGGGCTTGACGTTGTTTACACGCGGGAAGGAGAAAAGGCAGACAGC
>DGGP01000084.1 GCA_002392265.1 Firmicutes bacterium UBA3871
AGGTATGCCTTCTTCCGCGCCGGAGGTAGGTTTTCGAGCCTCTTCACATAGTTTGGGTCGTTCTTCATGAGTACGTAGTTATCCTGCACCTTTGCCGGTATAAACTCGATGGTGTTTCCTGTTTCAGGGTCATGAGTCTTTCGGTTTCCATAGTTCGTTGCTGTTACATATCTGTCTTTAACCCATTTGTGGCCTTTTCCGCCCGGGTTACACGTTCCCCTGAACTGCGTAGGATATCCCTTTGTGGATCTGAGACACGATGTTAATGTCGTAAACTCATATTCGCTGTGGAGTGTAAGCTCGTCTATTCCGAGCCAATCCATTGCGTGACCTTGATATCCGTCTGCATCTGCGTCGGAGGAACAGTACCGGAAATAGACTTCAGTGCCGTTAATGAGGCGTGCCATGTGCTGCGCTCCGTTATATGTGTACAGGCGCTTATCTATGTTCCTTCGCCATGTGCGAACTATAGAAGCTTCTAAGTCGTCATAGGTCTCGCGAAAGATGTACATGACTGCTTCCGGATGTTCGAGGCCGTACACAAAAGCCTCCATTACAAGCGCATGGCTCTTTCCTCCACCCTTTGCGCCTCCGTAGACGCATTCATCTGCTTTGGATAAGTGAAACTTTTGCTGTTTTTCGTTTGGCAAGTAATCTATGTTTATCTTGAGCTTTCCCATGTTATTATCTCTGTAGGTTTGTGAAGCTGATATCTATGCCGCCCTGCACCTCTCCGTCGACCGTCAGCTTCTCGTTCCACAGTTTAGGCCGCTTGTTTTTGAGGAAAAACGTTATTGCGGTAGGGTTTGGGGCGATGTATTGCTCCTCATATGCATCCTCTATGTGCTCGGAGCCGTCTCCGTCTTTAACCTTAATCTGTTTCTTGATTGTGACCGTGTGCCCTGTGGCTGCCTTAAACAAGGCGGCCTCTACCTCTTCAACCGCTGCCTCGTCTCCGATCTGGAAAGCCTCTTCAAGCTCCGGATGCTCTTTCCTGTATTTCCGGAAGGTCGAGCTGGCCACTTTTAGCTTTTCCGCTATCTCTTCCTGGCTTGCACCCTGTTCCGCCCAAAGCTTTATCTCTTTGAGGCGCGGCAGGATGTATCTTTCGTACTTTGTTGCCATTTTTTCCGCCTCCTTTAGCGGCGCCGATTTCGCCGATTCTGATTTTTATTAAAATCTTTATTATTTTTAATTAAAAAGACCGGAGCTTTCACTCTGGTCTTTTTTCGTGGATGTTTTTGTTTGGAAATGGCGGATTCGGATGCCCTTTACACGTCTTCCGACAATATCATAATAACACGTTATTTTTACCCCCGCTTCCCAATCTTTCGTTTTTATCCAAATATCCGAGGTTTTCTCCGACTAATCGAATAAATAGCAGCTTGTACTTTCTCCACGTCTTAATGTTTGCATAATCCGGGTACGGTGCACCGTTAACGATATGCGCCCACACGTCCGAACGGTATTCCTCCGGGATATCTTCCAAGGCGTGCTCAATCGCAGAGACAGTTCTTCCCATCTGCACGATCTTGATTCCCTTCCTCTCGGTCGGATTGTGACCGCGGTCGGCACTTTCCCTAAAAGCGTCAAGCTCTGCCTTCTGTCTGTCGTAGTCCCGAATCTGGTAGATGATTGACATGTACAGGTTGTGCGGGATCCACTTTTCACTCTCTTTTGGTTTATATATTCTTGCCATCTTCCCTCCACGTCAAAGAGCCCTTAGAAAGGGCTGTCAAAATTAAACTCTGTCTGTATCTCTTTATGTTCACGAAGCCATGCTGTGTACAGCCTATTCTTGTACTTCGTCTTTTTCTTGTTGTTGTACCTCTTTCGAGGTTTTGCCGTAGGTTTTAGAACGTACTCGATGTACGGCCGCCCTGTAAATGGGTTTTCTGCACGATACACCGAATCCGGATCTACGGCGTATCCCTTTTCCGGCTTTGGGTCCTCGAATACTTCGAGAACAGATACCTCTTCCCGATATACCTTTGGCACTATCAAATTACGACTGCAGGTGTATCTCAGCTTAGATGGGGAGTCCTCGTCCCTGAAGGTCTTGCTTGTCTCTTTGTGCATATACTCACAGAGCTTCCTGTAGTCTCCCGTCCCGTCGAGAAGCGTGTCACGAACAAGTCCGTTTCTCTCCTGCCATGAGCTCACGATGTCCTGAATGTCATCCGCATCATTGATGAGGATATGGTGATGGATTCTCTTATTCTCATACTCGGTTACGAGGATCCATTTGAAAGCCTTTCCGGATGCCTTTCTCTTTCTGCGGATACGGTCAATGAATCTCTTGATTTCCTTTTGAGCATACGCCTTGGTCGGCTCGTCACCCTCATAGGTGAGTGTTAGCCAGTGATCGCCCTGGCTAAAATTGTGATGCACCTTAATAGTCATGTCCCTGAGACTGTTTCTCCGGTTAATCTTTTCTACTTGCTCTACGGTCGGGGCGTGCTTTGCTGCACGCTTACCCTCCACCTTTCGATTCCTGGCAAAGAAAATCTTTGTGAAAATCATTCCGCTATTAGTGATGATTAACTCTTTTATCGCTGCCATACTCCGGTCCTATTTTTTCCACGCTAACTTTAATAACTCTTACCAAGGGTTAAAGCGCATCTCAGCGCTTACTTTTTTCCTTTATATATACTATGGCTTTGCCGGGGATGTTCTCCCCGGCATTTCCGTTCTTACAGTTCTGCCTTCAGCAGGGTTACTAAAATCTCTGCTTCGGCCTTGTTTAATGCAATTCCCTTTCCCATCTTCTCGTGTCCGGGCGCCCACTTGCGGATGTCGTACTTCGCTGCGCCGCCGTTCCAAGATATGAGGTTAAGTTCTACCGTCCATTCCTCTTCCTCTCCGGAAAGGACTCCTATAGGCTTGATGATTTCGTAATTGACCTTACTCATTTTGTCCCTCTCTCTGCTTTTCTACCATTGCCAAAGTATCAGCCTTTTGGATATCTGCATATCTCTTCCCTACCTTGCGAGCCTCTGCATCAATATCAAAGGCTCTGGAAGGTCTGATGCCGTTTCTCATAAGTATTTCGTTCTGCTTCTTCGCCTTCTTTTCTCTCTGCTTTTGAACGTTGCGCTTGTCCTTTTCTTTCCGGCAAGCTTCTGAGCATACGGTTGCACGCGCCGCTGCACGGCCGCTTACGGTAAACTCCTTACCGCACACTGCGCATGTCTTTGTATGCAGCTTTTGGGAGACAGCCTCCACTTTCTTTCCGGCGGCAGCTTCCAAAGTATTCACCGAGGTCCGCTCGCTCAGATCGGCCGCAATCCAACCAAAGCACCTTTGCTCCATGACTTTTAACGCTTTTGCCGTGGCAAAGCCGTATTCAGCCTGCGCTCCTTTGCTCTCTTCCCAGCCATCTATCAGGTAAATTGCATCGCATTCTCCTAGGAGCTTAAAGCAGTACTCCACCTGCTCCCTATGGCTAAAGCTTTCCAGTGTCTTAACCATGTATGCCGGGTTTACTATTCTAACGCTGTCCGGGAAGAGGTTTTTCAGCTCAACCTCCGCTTGCTTGAATCTCTCATCGTAGTCATCACGCCCTGTTATAGGGCCTGCTATGTAAATTCTCATTCTTCATCCTCCTTAAAAATCAGATGCGTTCCGGACTGCAAATCTTTCTCTTCATCCGACATCTCGTAGCCCAGAGCGGTTAAGAACTCGTAGACCATATTCAGCTCTTCGTCATCTTTCCAAACAAGCTTTCTGTAGTTATCCCATGTTGAGCTCGTATAGCCTAGGTCGTCTTTGTCGGTTAAGCAATAGATAACCTTTGCCACAATCTCTCCCGGCGCATACTTAAAACGCTTCTTGAACTGCTCGTGAGGGAATGTTCCCTCGTTTTCGTCGTCGAACTCGTCTACGCCAATTACCTCTGAGAACAGCTTGCTGTTCATAAGGAGCCAGTCGCCTTCAAATGCCTTTTTGAGTATAATGTCCATACTGAGTCTGAGCATTTCCGGAACTTTACTCATTACAGGCTTGAAATCCCTCATAAACTCGCGGCGCATTTTGAAGTGCTTTTCGGCAAGAGCTCTTGCCTGTGCCGATTTCTTGACGAATATTTCTTGCTTGGTGCGTCTTTCCTTCTCCTCCGGAGTTTCTTCCGCCTGCGCAGATTCCTTCTCCAGGGAATACAGCGAAATTTCGTTATCCTTTTCCACAAAGAAGTATTCCTTTTCCTCCGCATCCTCCGGACGCTTAAACTCGCGCGGATTCCATTTACTGATGCTCGCTATGTAGCTATACTTTTCCCAGGTATGCGCGCGGTCCTCCTCCGGCATTTCTTTTGCAAACGTCGGAAGCTGT